>DAOMPZ010000007.1:0-20947 GCA_035445045.1 Crocinitomicaceae bacterium
CTCCTTTTACTTCATTTTCAACGCCTTGCATTTCATCCATTTTTGAACATCTTAAAATCAAAAAGAGGGTATTCGACTTTTCGGACACCCTCTTTAATTTTCATTTTATGCTATTATTTACACAAACAAATAATATAACCCGACAAGTCCATTAAATAGAACGCTTGCATAGAAAATTCCAAGACAATACTTTCCAGCTACTTGCGCAATAAATGCTGTATTTGAAGCCATCGCAAGGGTTGCTGTAAGCGCAAGTAAGAAATAATTTTCAGCAGCTAATTCCATAGCGCCTACAAGACCACCAATACAACTTTGTACAATAATCATCCAAGACATTGAACCAAAACGTGTATTCTCAAAACTTTGAACTTTATTATTAAACCACATATATTTTACTATTTATTTTAATTAAAAATGCAAACTTACTTAATATTTAGCGAAGATAAAAAAGTTTTCCCTGATTTTGTACTCACCGCCATATCATAAAGCGACGTTGTTTCTAAAACTACTTTTAATTCTTCTCTGACGGAAATAAACTTTTCATGCATCGGGCATGGATTTTCGTGATTACACGAATCTAATCCCATAGCACAACCGTTGTACACTCTATCGCCGTCAAGTGCATCAACAATTTGGATTAATTTTGATTTTTTCATTTGGTCTAAACCAACGTAAAATCCGCCTGTCGGTCCTGTTTTTGAAGAAATTATTTTCGCTTTGTTGAGAACACCCAAAATTTTAGCCGTAAAAGCAACTGGTGTATCTACGTGCTCGATAATCTCAGGCAATTTAATTCTTCTGTTCTCATCTTCAAGAGACTGAACTGCTACATAAATCGCCGAACGAATTCCGTATTCACAGGTTTTTGAAAACATAATTTCTAAAATATTAGATTACAAATGTATTATTTTATTTTAATTTTTCATTTTTCACTCGAAAATATAACAAATTAATTACGTATCATTTTTTTAAATGTCAGCCACATTAATTTTATATCGTGTGAAAAACTTGGGTTGGCAAGGTATTTTTTATTTAACGCTAACTTGGCAGGCATAATTTCGTGAATATACGTCTGCTTTGGATTTTCGGAATTGCCGAGCAAACGAGCTTCGTCAAAATATTCGAGTGAGGCGTAATCCGTGATACCTGGTTTGACGTTTAAAATTTCTTTTTGCCCAACCGTATATAAATCAACGTATTCTTTGACTTCGGGGCGAGGACCAATAATACTCATATCGCCTTTTAACACGTTGATAAATTGTGGAAATTCATCTAATTTATACTTACGAATAAAATAACCAACTTTCGTAATGCGAGGGTCTTTCATGCCAACCGTTAATTTTCCTAATTTATCTGCATTTAAGCGCATTGAACGGAATTTTATCAAGTTGAAAGGTTTGCCAAATTGCCCGATTCGCTCTTGGAAATAAAAAATCGCTCCACCATCTTCAAGTACAATCAAAAGTGCGATTATAATTCCGAATGGTAGGAAAAGTAATAAAAAAAGAAATGAAAAAAAGATGTCAAATAAGCGTTTCATCATTATTCAAGTAAACAAAAAAGAGGCGCAAAGCCTCTTTTTTAAAGTTTATTTAGAAATTAAAGACCGAAAGCAGCTTTAATTTTATCTACGTAATCTAATTTTTCCCACGTGAACAATTCAACTTCAACTGTTTTTTCGTTCTGTTTTCCTTTGTTAAACGTTTTCTTTACAACTTCATTTTTACGCCCCATATGTCCGTAAGCTGCTGTTTCAGAATAAATTGGATTTCTTAATTTCAAACGTTGCTCGATAAAATAAGGGCGCATATCAAAGATATTTCCTATAATTTCAGCAATTTCTCCGTCTGTTTTATTCACTTTTGAAGTACCATACGTATTCACATACAAACCACAAGGTTCTGCTACGCCAATCGCATACGAAACTTGAACTAACGCTTCATCACAAACACCTGATGCCACTAAGTTTTTAGCGATATGACGTGTTGCATACGCCGCCGAACGGTCAACTTTACTTGGGTCTTTACCCGAAAAAGCTCCACCACCGTGCGCACCTTTTCCACCGTACGTGTCCACGATAATTTTTCTTCCTGTCAAACCAGTATCTCCGTGAGGTCCTCCGATTACGAATTTACCTGTTGGATTGATGTGGTATTGAATTTTGTCGTTAAACAACACTTGGATTTCAGGTTTCAATTTCGCTTTCACTCTTGGAATAACGATGTTTATCAAATCTTCTTTGATTTTTGCCAACATTTTTTCTTCGCTATCGAAATCATCGTGTTGTGTTGAAACAACAATTGTGTCAATGCGTTGCGGAACGTTATCATCTGAATATTCGATTGTTACCTGTGATTTAGCATCGGGTCTTAAATAACCGATTAATTCAGGCTCGTTATTGCGAATATATGAAAGTTCTTGCAAAATTTTGTGTGACAAATCCAATGGCAACGGCATATAATTAGACGTTTCCGTGGTAGCGTAACCAAACATCATTCCTTGGTCGCCTGCGCCTTGTTCTTCAGGGTTTGAACGGTCAACCCCTTGGTTAATGTCCGAAGATTGTTCGTGAATTGCTGACAAAATACCGCATGAAGCAGCATCAAACATATATTCTGATTTTGTATAGCCAATTCTTGCAATTACTTCTCTTGCAATACTTTGAACGTCTAAATAAGCGTTCGTATTAACTTCTCCTGCTAACACAACTTGCCCTGTCGTTACCAATGTTTCACAAGCAACTTTTGAAGTTGGGTCATACGCCATAAAGTTATCAATTAAAGCATCAGAGATTTGGTCTGCTACTTTGTCTGGGTGTCCTTCAGAAACGGATTCTGATGTGAATAAATATGACATTTATGTATCGTTTTATTTAATTAAAGTCGCAAAAATAACAATAATAATTCGCTTAATGAATATGTCAAGAATTTTCATTGTGTTTTTCTGCAAAACTTTACGTATAGAACTCACTTTATTAAAATTATTCAACAGGTCAAACGCATTAAAAGTTAAAACAAATACTTTTGTTGAATTTAACGTTTAAAAGTAAAATTTTGTTTAACCTAAAATCTTGTTCGAAGACGGGACGGTCGCATTGATTTTTTCGACGGGACACAACCGACGCAGTTAGCGTAAAAAGAACAAACTGTTCGAAGCGAAGCAAGTTTTTGTTCTTTTCGCTAACAAGGAAGAGTTGGGTGTCGAAATAAATCGTGGCGACGAGTTTTTGATTCTTTTTGCGGAAAAAAGAACAAAGAGAATTTAAAAAACATTTTAATGCGTTTGACCTGATTATTCAATTTTTGTAACCAAATTAATACGTATCTTGTCATACCTTTAGAAATTTTTAAATTTATTGAATTATGGGACACATTGTCGAAATTATTGCTATCTTAACAACCATTGGTTTACCCGTGGGATTGGGTATTTATTTAGCCCTCCGAATTGAAAAACAACGGCACACGGAGCGCATGGAGTTAATTAAACAAGGAATTATTCCTCCTACAACGGAAAAACCAGCTAAAAATCCAATGAACAGACTAAGAAACGGTTTGATTTTGATTGGTATAGGCTTGGGTTTGGCGGTTTCGTTTTTTATTCAAAAGACATGGCAATTAGATGAAGACAGCCAAAGTCTTATAACAGCTGCAAGTATTCTTTTGTTCATGGGTACAGCGTTTTTAATCTACTTTTTCGTGAGCAATAAAAAATCAACGGAAACAACGGAAGGCAAATAATTTCCATGGAAGAAAAGGAGTTGATAAAACGTGTTTTAGACGGAAATTCGCACGAATTTGGCTATTTTGTCAATGCCTACCAACGTATGGCGTTGACAATTGCTTTTCGGATTTGTGAAAATCGGCAAGAGGCGGAAGACATTGTGCAAAATGCGTTTGTTAAGGCATATCACAACTTGCATACGTTTCATGTCAAGAGCAAATTTTCAACTTGGTTTTATCGAATTGTTTACAATTTGGCAGTTAATGCAAGCAAAAAAACGCTGTTTCAATCGTCTTTTGTGGACGTGAAAAACACCGAATTGGAAAACGTCGCTTTTCAGGACTCCTCTGTTTTAGACAAGCTCCAACACACTGAAATATCAAACGCCGTACACGAAGTTTTGGGAACATTGCCCAAAGATTTGGGCTTAATTCTAAGTTTATATTATATAGAAGAAAACAGTATTAACGACATTGCCGAAATTTTAGGAATAACAAAAGAAAACGTCAAAATTCGCTTGTTTCGAGGACGAAAACTTTTCATTCAAAAATGGGAACAATTGAACGTATTAAATAATTAACTTTGCACGTATGTCAACAACAGATAACACAGATAAAATTCTAAAAGAATTAATTTCGACTTCACTTCTCGGAGAAAGCGAGAATTTGACGCATCGAATTTTGCACCAAATCAAAGCAGAAGAAGCTTTGCGTCCTAAAAAAATCACAAAACCCGACTACAGTATAAGTGATATGCGCTCGCTTTTATTCGGAATGTGCGCTGTTTTATTGATTTTTGTGTTGATTGGTTATTTCAATTTTGGAAAGACATTTTACACAACACCACTTTTTTTAATTCCTATGCTTGCCGTTTGCTGTGGCTACAGTTTGATTTTTTTCTTCACTACTTGGCGAAATTCTAAACACAGTTAAAAGGCATCATTCCGCACTTAATCTGAATTTAATCCGTCAAATCCACCGAATTTTCAAATTTTAATCCTACTTTTGCATTTCTCACAAATGGATTTGTAGTGATACACGTACAGGATAAAAAATTTGATGTGTTTTTGACACAAGCGCAAATACAAGAACGTATTTCAACGCTTGCAAGAACAATAAATGCAGATTACAACGACACAAAAATTACGTTTGTGGTTGTTTTGAGTGGTGCATTTATGTTTGCCTCAGATTTACTCAAACAGATACAAGTCAATTGTGAGGTCTTCTTCATCAAAATCAAGTCGTATGAAGGAATGGCAAGCACAGGAAAAACAACAGAAGTTATCGGATTGACGACAGATATTTCGGGAAAAGATATTATTATCATCGAAGACATTGTCGATACAGGCGTGACAATTGACAACGTTATCGAGTTGCTTTCGGAAAAACAATGTAAGTCCATTAAAGTGGCTTCGCTGTTGTTTAAACCCGATGCTTTTAAAGGAAAAAATAAACCCAATTATGTTGGTTTTGACATCGAAAATAAATTTGTAGTCGGTTATGGCTTGGACTATGACGAACACGGACGAAATTTAGATGCCATTTACCAATTAAATGAATAAAAATAGATTAGTTATGTTTAATATCGTACTTTTTGGACCTCCAGGAGCAGGTAAAGGAACACAATCGGAAAGATTGATTGAAAAATACAACCTTGTGCATATTTCGACAGGAGATATGTTTCGTATGCACATTTCACAAGAAACACAGTTAGGTCTTGAAGTAAAAAAGATAATTGCAGACGGTTTTTTAGTTCCCGATTCGATTACGATTCGTATGTTGGAAGAAGAAATTAAAAATCACCCTGAAGCAAAAGGATTTATCTTTGACGGTTTTCCGAGAACAGTTCCACAAGCTGAGGCGTTAGACCAATTTATGACTTCGATTAACGAGCAAATAAACTTGGTTTTGAAGTTAGATGTAAACGAAAATGTTATCAAAGAGCGCATTGCTGAACGTAGTAAAGTAAGCGGTCGTGCGGACGATAATGCCGACAAACTTTTGCAACGCATTGATGAATATTTCTCAAAAACCATTCATGTTTTGCCGTATTATGAGCAACAAAATAAAGTTGTGACTGTTGACGGTATCGGAGCGATTGACGAAGTTTCGGAAAGATTATATACCGCAATTAACGCCGCTCAATAATTACATTTTAGTTCCGTTTCTATGGCATCAGATAACTTTGTTGACTACGTAAAAATTCACTGTACTTCGGGTAATGGAGGTGGAGGCTCGACCCATTACCGTCGTGAAAAATACATTCCGTTGGGTGGTCCTGACGGTGGTGACGGTGGTCGTGGTGGTCACGTTATCGTTCGTGGAAACGCACAACTTTGGACGTTGCTCCATCTGAAATACAACAAACACGTTAAAGCAGGGCATGGCGCACACGGAACAGGAAATTTAAAAACAGGTTCGCAAGGCGAAGACAAATACATTGAAGTTCCGATTGGAACAATTGCCCGTGATGCCGAAACCAATGAGATTTTATTTGAAATTTCCGCAGACGGACAAGAACGAATTTTGGCAAAAGGCGGTCGTGGTGGATTGGGAAACAATCATTTTAAGACTTCGACAAACCAAGCACCGCAATACGCACAACCAGGCGAACAAGGTGTTGAAGGTTGGAATATTTTAGAGTTAAAAGTATTAGCAGATGTCGGATTGGTAGGCTTTCCAAATGCTGGAAAAAGCACACTTCTTTCCGTGTTGACAGCTGCGAAACCCGAAATTGGCGATTATCCATTTACGACACTTCGCCCGAATTTAGGCATTGTCAATTACCGTGGAAGTCGCTCGTTTATCATGGCGGATATTCCAGGGATTATCGAGGGTGCGCACGAGGGCAAAGGAATTGGACATCGTTTTTTGCGTCACATTGAGCGTAACTCGTTGTTGCTGTTTATGATACCTGCCGATGCAGAAGATATTATCAAAGAATATGATATTTTGCTATCTGAATTGGGTGAGTACAATCCCGAATTATTGGATAAAAAACGCATTTTAGCAATCACTAAATCGGATATGTTAGACGATGTGATGATAGAACAGATGAAAGAATTTCTACCTAAAAACATTCAAACGCTGTTCATTTCGTCTGTTGCCCAAAAAGGTTTGGACGAACTCAAAGACGTATTGTGGAAAGAATTAAATTCTAATGATTGACTATTTCAAACACCTTGACCAACAACTACTTATCTTTATCAATGGACTTCATGCACCGTGGTTAGATGTTGCGATGTTTCACATTAGCAAGATTAAAATTTTTATTCCGCTTTTCATTATTTGGGGTATTGCGCTTTTTAAGTTGGTCAAACTCAAAGGATTTTTACTGTTTGCCGTTTGCCTTCCGCTACTTATATTATTAACAGACCAATCGGCGACCATTACCAAAAATTCAGTTATGCGCTACCGTCCAACACACAACACCGAAATTGGGCATCAACTTCATGTTGTCAACGAATATCGAGGTGGACAATACGGTTATTATTCGGGACACGCAGCCAACACTTTTGGAATTGCCACATTTTTATTTCTCATTTTTAGACAGAGAAAAGCGAAAGTATGGCTAAGTTATTCCTTTTTTGCTTTTGCTATTTTAGCGTCTTATTCACGTATGTATCTTGGCGTTCATTACCCGTTTGATATTTTGACTGGTATGTTAACAGGAATGACTTTTGGCTATCTTGTTTTTCGGGTGTTTGATTTTGGATTAGTGAAATTAATTCACAAATAATCGTCTGTTTTTTAGTCTTGTGTGCCTTTTTACTATGATAGACCTAAGTATTTCAAAGCTATACTTTTCCACAGACAAACGCATTTAAAATAAAATGACCCTTTTAGGGTCATTTTATTTTTTTTCATACTATTTTACATGCGCCGAAAATAAGGCTTTTAACAATGTGAGTTTATTTCACTTTTGTTTTTTTAATCTCATCAATTTTAGCTTGTTGTGCTTTGATGTCTGCTTTTTTCTTGTCAATGTTTGCGTTGTTTTCTTTGATGCTGTTTTCATTTTTCTCGATTTCTTTTTTCATTTTGTCAATCGCTTTTTTGTAACCTTCATCATTTTTTTCAAGTGATTTCAAATCTTTTTCCATTGTTTTTAAGATTTTTTCTTCACTTTTAGCATCTGCCGCCATTGACGCACTACCTGCATTTACAGCAAATTGATACAAACGCTCTTTAAACTGTGTAAACTTGTCTGGGTGTTCAGCACTTGTTAAAAATGCACCTCCTAAATCCGTACCGATAGAAATTTTCACATCTTGACCGTCTTGGTAAATTTTAGTGTATGTGTCAAATGTTTTTCCGTCAAACAACTTTTTATCAACGGATTGAAGTGTTGTAATTTCTGTTTTAGATGCTTTCATTTTTCCACCCCAAGATTTAATTTCTTTTGATAAAACACCGTTTACAACATCTTTTTTGGAATCGGGAATTAAAATCGTAATGGCGTTTTTACTACCCACAGAGAAATTGTAAATACCCTCTGTAATTGTTACTTCTTTCTTTTGCGCAAAAAGACCAAAGCTAATTGCTACAAATAAACCTGCTACTATTGTTCTCATACTAATTATTTTTCAACAAAGATACAGAAAAGAAAAGCTAATAATCAAGCAGTTGACGATATTTTTTTGATGTTATGATTTTACGATATTATGATTTTAAGACGGCTTCGAGGAAAGTTTGAAATTATCTGGCTTTACCGAAAACCGTCATAACGTCTTAATGTCATAATGTCCAACTAATGACTCATGCAATCACACGGTTGTCCAAATTCGATAGCAACATTAGGTAGTTTTTTGCTCCATTTTTCTTGAAAATATTTGTCGAGTATCATGCCGTTTAAATAAAGGCGTTCGAGGTGTTTGAGTTTCGTTAGTTCGTCGGGTAAGTTTTCAATCATGTTGTCGGATAAGTCAATAATTTTTAGCTTTTTAAGATTTCCGATACACGTTGGTAAGTCCGTAAACTGATTGTCATACGCCCATAATTCTTCCAAATTAACCAAGCGACACAAAGCAATTGGGGTTTGTTTCATTTTATTGCGTTCGATTTTCAAGATTTTTAGCGAGTCAAAATCAAGTTTTTCAAAAAACGACAAATCTTTGAGTTTGGTTTTGCTCAAATCCAAAAATTGCAAGTTTTTATACCGTTCTAATTCCGCAGGAACTGCACTTAATTTCGTACCTTTAAAACTAATGTGCGTAACCGCCAAAGGGTCTTCTTTTTGCGCCTCACTCCACGAAAAAACCTTGTCTTTTTGCGCAAAACTACTGCACGCTATCAAGAGCGAAAAAATCCAAAGAATGTTTTTTATCTTCATCAAGTTGGGTTTTTAATTGTTCTATCGAACTGAATTTCACTTCGTTGCGCAGATACTTCAAGAATTGTACCGTAATATTATGCCCGTACAAGTCGCCCGAAAAATCAAAAAGATGTACTTCTAATTTCAACGTTTCCGTGTCGGTAACAGTCGGATTTTTGCCAATGCTCATCATGCCTTTGTAAATCGTTCCGTTTTCAAATTTCACCTTGACAACGTAAATTCCAATCGCAGGAATGATTTTTAAAGTGTCAACAACGTCGATGTTTGCCGTTGGATAGCCGAGTGTTCGCCCTAATTGTTTGCCTTTTATGACTTTTCCTGTCAAGCTAAATTTATCGCTCAAATAAGCGTTTGCCGTTTCGATGTCGCCCGAAAGAATGGCTTTGCGAATACGTGTCGAAGAAACATTGACTTCTTCAATTTCTTGTGCGGGAATTTCAATCACTTTGTAACCAAACTCCGAACTATATTGTTGTAAAAACGCTAAATTTCCTTCTCGACCTTTGCCAAAACGATGGTCATAACCGACAACAATCACTTTAACACGCAGTTTTTCGACTAAAAAATTTTGGATAAAATCCTGTGCCGTGACTTGCGAAAATGCTGTGGTAAACGGAAATAAAATCAAATGGTCTAAACCCGAATTTTCCAAAACAGCCTTTTTCTCGTCCAACGTTTGAATTAAACGCAAAGAATTATCGTTGGGATTAAGCACCAAACGTGGGTGTGGAAAAAATGTAAAAAGCACGGTTTCACCACCAATTTTTGTTGCCTCTTGCTTTATCTTTTGTAGAATTTTTTGATGTCCAACATGAACGCCGTCAAATGTTCCAATCGTTAAAACAGGGTTTTTAATCGTTCCTAATTCGTCAAAATTAGTGTAAACTTTCACGTCAATTTAGTGTTTTACGATTTTAAGCACTGCGCCCGATTGTTTGTCACGCAACAAGTAAATGCCGTTGTTCAAATCGGATAATTGAACCGTCAATTCGTCACTTCCGAAAGATTTTAACAACTGTCCGTTCATGTTGTACAAGTCTGAACCTGCGTAAAAAGGTTGATTGGTGCGTATTGTCAATTCATCTGTAAACGGATTTGGATAAGCCTCGAATTTGTAAGTTGTCGTTGTGATTTCTTTTTTCACGCCCAAGCTTGCATCTAACGCCGTTGAGAAAATCGGGCGTATCAACAAACTTGCATCATAAACAGTGTTTACCCATGTTTCGCCACCGTTCACACTGTAAAAAATCTTGTCTTTGTTGTTGATATTTCTATCCAAACCGATGCACAATTTCACATCGTCCAATTGTCGCCAACCTACGTAAAACGTTTCATTTACAGGAACTTTTACCGTGTCTGTCAAATAATAATTAACAAACGAATTTTGTCCGTAGCCGTAATTTGGATTACGTGGAAAGAAGTAATCATCTTCGTAAATTTTATTCCCAGGTTTTCCGCCGTTATCGTCCCAAATCGTGATTAAAAACATCTTGCTTGTCACGTCATTCACGGTCGGAACAAAACTCATCGACAAACCAATTAACGAATCAGCCTCGTACGCTGTAAATTTATACGCCAACATCGCTTGATTACCATTAATACCATACGCTTGCTCAGCAGAACCATCATCATACGCATAGTAATTACTAAAAACTTGATAACCCGAAGTCGAGTCGTTTACGGTCAACTGCGAAAACGGAACGGTTGCCGTTGCGCCATATTTAAACGTCTGCGAATTTCCTGCTTTGTTTTCGTCAAAACGATAGCCTGTTGAAAAATCATGATAGCTTGTAAACGTTGTCAACGGTGCGTAATTCGTTGCTGGGTCTTGTTCTGTCAATTCATAATCGGACAAAGTGTAAGTTCCCTCAGTTGTTCCGTTGTATGCTACCCAAGCCGAACCACTTTGACTGTTTTCGGTAATGTTACTACCGTTGCGTACCATCACTTTTACTTGGTCGTTCATCTTATCCGTTGGGTTGTTTTTATAATGATCCCACGGAACAGCGGTGTAATCTTTTAACAATGAATTGATTGGATAAACGAATGCAAAATCCTTGAATAACGTATCTGCCTCGCCTGAACCTGCACGCAAATGCACATAATCCAAATGGAAATTATCCAAAGCACCTGCCAAACGTCCATAACTTAGAAAGCGAAATTGAAAGCCATTTTCAAAAAAAGCAGGTTCGTCAAGTTTGATGTGAACTTTCTCAAAATCACTTACACCACCACCGTTTGTACTCCATATATGAAACCATTTATCTTCGATAGGTGCATAAAATTGCAAAATCAGCGAGTCTTCCTCTTCGGGAACATCTCCCCAACCTTCACGTTGAAATAAAAAGCTCAAATACACTTCGTTATTCGGCGCTAACGCCGACATATCAATTGGTTTGGACGTTAATTGGTCGGCATAATCGGTAATCGTTGAATTAATCATGTACGGATAACCATTTTGGTCTAAGCCGTCAAACGTTGCTACGCCAAGTGTCCACGGATTTTTTGCCAAGGTAAAATTGCGATATACGTAGTTGTCTTTCCAAATCGCATTGCTGTCAACGGCTAACTGAAAAAATTGCGTGGCAGAATCTTGCACATAAAAAACTTGGTCTAAATAAACGGTATCGGGTTGGCTGTTTGCACCACCGATTGTGTCTAAAATAGTATAAGGCGGATAAACGTAAACAATCTCATAAACAGGCGGATAAGTTGCTAAATCGCTGTAACGAATGGTGTCGGGCGATAAAGGCGTAACCGTAATTTGATTTTCAACCACGTCAAAAGTTTTTCTAACGGTAATTTGATTGTGAAAACGTGTTGTTGTTGGCAATGGATTTGCGCCATTTTTGTCCATTAGCCTGTAATGTTTCTCGGACGTTACAGTCGGATTGTTGAAATCGGGAACGTATTTTTGAAAACGGTCGGTTGAAAAATCGTCTAAAATGCGGTTTGTCAACGTTAATTTCAAGGTATCTGTTGTGTAGATAAACGTCGAGTCAAACGTATTTGGAGCAAGTTTTGCCACTTCATTTTGACCTTGATATAACTGTGAGTTATAAACCATTGGCGCAATGTATTCGCCTTGACTAAATGCCGTTCCAAAAACTGCTAAACAGCAAAAAGCAACTATTAATTTATTCAATTTCATTCTTTTTTTAATTACAACCTTTGGCATCTAACGTGATAGACATCGTTGTTCCACTTGGTAAAAATTCGCCTTCAACATAAGCAGGGTTTTGGAAAATAACTTTCGCATTCAAGCTGTCTTCTTTTGTTCGGCAGTTGGTGTAATTTTCCATGATGCTTACATTTGAATTGCCAAAACGATTTTTTACTTGATTTATTGTCATGCAGTTTAAATCAGGAATGAGCATTTGTTGGGCATCGGAATAACCTTTCCCGACAACAAGGTAAATCGTTGCGCCTACAGGAATTTTCTGTCCATTGGTCATTTCTTTGTTTTGATATTTTTGTAACAACACTGCACCGTCAGCCTCTAAAGACGGTTGATAAGTAATCACGGCATTAACGCCCATGTTTTTCAACACGCTGTTTGCATAACGTTCGGAGCGGTCAACCAAAAGTGGAATTTCGATTAACTTCGTTTTTTTGGAAACTCTGAAACGAATTTTTCGCCCTTCTTTGACGTAAACATCAGACATTTTGGACGGCATTGGGTCTTGATAAATGATTGTTCCCTCGGCTTTTTCGGGGTCGTAAATGGAGTCCACAACTTCGTATTGTAATGAAAGTCTATCTAATTGCTCGGAAACGTCATTGATATTTTTTCCGATGTAATCGGGAACTTCAATTTTTTCGCCGTGGTTCGTTTTTCCATTCAGATAATAAATCGTTGCGATAACGACTACAACATAGACCATAAACAAAATTCCTAAGTTGATAAGAAACTGTTTAGAGGCGATGAACTTAAATATGTTTTTGAAAAAATTCATGTGTCGAAAAATTCAGAATAGGCAAATATACTACTTTAGAATAAGAATTGCTGTTCTTTTGTACTTTTTTAGACACACGTGCGCACTAAAAGTTGACAGAAAATAATTTTACCCTGCGCTATTTTGTAGCTGAAAAAGGTTATATTTGTGGGGAAATAAGCTCTCACGCTTATAGAGCAAGCAAAACACACCGAAACTAATAGACAAGCATAAGTAAAAATGACTAACAAAATAGAAAGGCTAATAACTGATATTTACAACATACCATATTCGAAAGAAGCATTCGGAGTTATAGATAATGCAATAAAGTTACTTGATAAATTTATAGACGCAAATCATTTTATAAATGTAAAACAATATAGAAAAGAATTAGAAGAAATTGCTACACTGACAGAAGACCTATCGTCATTTAAAAGTGATGAAGACAGATTATTACAAAAGAAAATCCAAAAAAGGTTAGCTAATCTCGCTAGGACAATTCTTGATGAAAATAAAAAAATATTCATCGTCCATGGAAGAAATATAAGTATGAGAGACAAAGTTTCTTCAATGCTTGGTAAGTTAAAACTTGATTACGTAATTTTAGAAACAGAATATAATAATGGAGCAACAGTAATTGAAAAATTTTTAAGAGAGGCAAAAGAGTGTAAATATGCAGTAGTTCTTTTTTCAGCAGATGACATTGGAAAATTAAATTCAGAAACAGCAATTACAAGAAACAGGACAAGACAAAATGTAATTTTAGAACTTGGATATTTTCTCGCACAAGTTGGACGTAGCAACATAATTATACTACACGAAGCAAATAAGGAAATTGAAAAACCAAGTGACTTTGATGGAATTGTATATGAACCATTTGACGAATTTGGTGCTTGGAAAGGAAAACTAGTAAAAGAAATGAAAAGGGCAAAAATTTACATAGATGCAAAACTTGCAGACAGAATATGAAAATTTGTGCTAAAAATCCGCTTCTTTACCAAGTTGAAAACAGTTGTGCGTAATGCGCTGTCAACCGTAAAAAAATTACCAGCCATAAAACCTTAAACTTTTTTTCGTAAATTTGCTACAAACTTAATTTTAAAATCAAAGAGTGAGCAAAATTGACCAAATACCTGTAATCATTGAAATTCCAAAACAGGAATTAGATAAATTTGATGCGCTTATCAAACAGTATCGAACTAAGTATATTCGCACTTCACAAGAAATTGTTGAATTTGCTCTTACTGAAAATCAAGAATATTTAAACCAAATAAAATCCAAACACGTAAGCAAATGTATTTCCGAACTTCGTGAAATTGTTTGGCAGGAATATCTTTTAGACGAAGTGAATTTTAACGCAATTTTAATGCGTGATTTGCATAAAATTTTGGAAACGCCAAAAGAAATTCTAGAAGTTTTACTCAATAAAAATATCACAGATAAAAAAGGTGAAGAACTTATTAAAACCATTAAAGAAATTTGTGGTGAATATGCAGGACGAGTATTTCCATACATTTACAGACTTTCTTTAAGTAACACACAATCAAGACGTTCAAGAGCTGGGAAAAGTTTTGAAGCAATCATTTATAAAATTTACGAAAATTTAGGTTACGAGTACGATAGTCAAAGTAAAGTTGGGAGAAAAACATTTGATAGTTTAGGTTTAGGTAAAAAAGTAGATAGCATTTTGCCAAACATAAAATGTTACGCTGAAAGAAGAAACAAAACTATTATTGGTACAATGAAAACTTCTTTGCGTGAACGTTGGCAAGAAGTTGCAGAAGAAATTGAACGTACTAAAATACCTGAAATTCATCTTTTAACAGCGGACGAAAGTATTCCTAAAAGCAAAGCTCAAGAAATGGCAAATCATAATATTATAGTGGTTACTTATGATTGGGTTGCAAATTCCACGACTTTAAAATCAATGAAAAATATCATTAGTTTTGAAGAATACCTATTTGAAGAAATTCCTAACATTTTAAAATTTTGGAATGAAAACAAATGATAAAATAAAAATTATTGACCTTTTTGCAGGAATTGGAGGCATTCGTTTAGGCTTTGAAAAGGCTTCAAACAACAATATTGAATGCGTGTTTACAAGTGAATGGAACAAATATTCCGTAGCAACTTACACAGCTAATTTTAATGACTTGGTTGTTCATGGAGATATTACACAAATTAATGAAAATCAAATTCCAGAACACGATATTTTATTAGCAGGTTTTCCTTGCCAACCTTTTTCACAAGCAGGACTTAAAAAAGGATTTTCTGACACAAGAGGAACATTGTTTTTTGATATTGAAAGAATTTTAATTGCTAAAAAGCCACAAGCATTTTTGCTCGAAAATGTAAAGCAGTTGAAAGGACACGACAAAGGTAAAACTTTGGCTACAATCATTCAGCATCTGAAAAATATTGGTTATGAAAATGTACAATATGAAGTTTTAAAAGCAAAAGAATTCGGACTTCCTCAAAATAGAGAAAGGATTTACATTGTTGGTTTTTTAGATAAAGCTATAAAATTTGAATTTCCTACACCAACAAAAACACCAACGAAAGTTGGCAATATTTTAGAGGAAAATGTAGATGAAAAATATACAATTTCTGATAAACTTTGGGAAGGTCACCAACGCAGAAAAATAGCCAATAAAGAAAAAGGAAAAGGATTTGGTTTCGGAATTGTAAATGAAAATTCTGAATATACAAACACTATTTCGGCACGTTATTATAAAGATGGGAGTGAGATTTTAATAGAACAAAACGGCAAAAACCCAAGAAAATTAACACCAAGAGAAGCGGGGCGTTTACAAGGTTTTCCTGACACTTTTAAAATCCCAGTTTCTGATAATCAAGCCTATCAACAATTTGGAAATAGTGTAGCTGTAAATGTAATCGAAAAGATTGCTGAACAAATGCTTAAACATATTAAAACCACAACTGAAAAGCAGCTCTACGCACAACAACAGTTTGATAAAATGGAGGATTTAGTACTAACATAAAGTTTATGTATTCGATTAATTTTAGCGTAAAATTGAACATTTGTAATTCGATTTCCACCACTTCGTCAAGCCCTCAGCAACAATAATAGAATAACTATTTCACTCTTAAAAATTTAACCCCATCCACAACCTATATTTTCAGAAAACAACTCTCGTTTGTAAAATTTTATTAAATTTACGGCTGTATTTAGTATAAATCTTAATTTAATTAAAATGAGAAAAAGTATTTTGATGTTTACGGCTCTTTCTGTAATGACTTTAGGTCTTACAAGCTGTGGAAGTTCGATGGAAAAAGATGCGAAAGAAGTGTCTGAATTTGCGTGTAAGTCTATTGATTTACAAGTAAAAGCAATGCGTGGCGACACAAAAGCAGTGGAAGAAACTAAAAAATTAGAAACTGAAGGTAAAGCATTACAAGAAAAGTTTGAGAAAAAATACGCAAGCGAAGAAGATAAGAAAAAATTCGGCGAAATGGTTGAAAAAAATCTTGAAACTTGCGATGCTTACAAAAAAATGAAAGAGGCATTTGGAAATATGGGCGCAGAATAAAAAACGCCAAAAATTTTAAAAAAGACTGCTTGAAAAAGTAGTCTTTTTTGTTTTTAGTGTGATTCGCTTTTAGTTTCTTGTCTATCCAAAATGATTTTCAACAACAAAAACGGCGCAATTACCGCTAATGAAATCCATTCGGAAGTAATATTGATTTTCGGTAAGACGACCATGAACATCACGCCTCCTAAAATAATAGAAACGTGCAAAATAATGTGTCGTTGGTTGAAAACCTGTAACTGTAAATTGCTGTTATCTGCTTGCGCTCGGAAATAAATATATTCCGCAAGGAACAATAAAATATTGACGTTAAAATACCAGTTTTTGAAAAACAAAACCAGCACATTGCTGATAAATAAATCGCTGTTGCGCCAATTCAACATAAAACCAAACAGCACGACAATAAACACAAAATAGATAAACAAGATGAAAAAACTACCGAAAGATAATTGAGCAAAAGACCATTTTTCTTGTATTGTTTGCTTTTTTGAAACAAGGAACATAAAATCGACAAGGGTTCGGATAAGTTCTTGAAACCAAAACAAATAGACAATATAAAATACCGTCACTTGATTTTGGAACAAACCAATGGACGTAATCACTAAAAATGTTAAAGTATCTGCCCGTTGAAGTTGTTTCATCAGTTATATATTATCCGTAAAATCGCTCTCTTTGCGGTTATAAACATACATTCCGACAAAAAGAAATAGCGTGATAACCGAGAAATTTACAAGCCAAATCCACTTAAATTCGCCGAAATTAAACAGCGACCAACGCCAAAATTGCACGACATTCGCCATCGGGTTTAAGTCCAACACAAAAGCGTATTGTTGCGGTAAAATATTCTCGTCAAAAAAGACAGGTGAAAGCCAAATTCCGAAATACAAAATAAACGGAATTAAATGCAATAAATCTCTTTTTTTATACGCCAAAACCGAAAACCAAAACACGAGCAGTAAAGCACAAAACGTATTGTAAATCAAAGCAAAAGGCAGAAAAACAACTTTCCAAGATACCGTTTCACCATAGTAAAACATGAGCGGAATTAAAATCAACACGCTAACACCCAATTCAATTAAAGCAATAATCATTTTTGAAAATGGAATGATACTTTTTGGAAAGTAAATTTTCTTGATTAAGTGCGCCGATTCTTGCAAACCAAACGTTCCTGCATTAACAACGTACGAAAAATAATTCCAGCCTAAAAGTCCGCTTAAAACGTAAAGTGCATACGGTATTCCCTCTGTTTGCCAATTTAAAAGAAACCCAAAAAAGAACGTAAAAATAAACAACGCCGTCAACGGTTGCAACAACGTCCAACCCAAGCCAATCGCCGTTTGAGCATATTTCACTTGTAAATCTCTTTTCGCAAAAACCCATATTAAATTGCGGTATTTCCAAATTTTCTTGAAATAATCCGCAAAATTATCGGGTTCTGCACTTAAAATATGTATTTCTTCTTCACGCTCACGCATTCCAATAAGTTTTTATCGTGTTACAAACATAGTCAATATCCTCGTTCGACAGTTGACAATGCAACGGCAATCGCAGTAGTCGTTCTGAAATTGAAGTTGTGACAGGTAAATCAACTGTTCCGTATTTTTTCCCCATAGTCGAATTATGCAACGGAATGTAATGAAAAAGCGTTTCAATTCCCTTATTTTTCAAAAAATTCATCAACTTATCACGTTCTTTTCGTGTAGGTAAAAGTAAGTAAAAAAGATGAACATTTTGCGCTGTTTTTTCCTTCGGCAACATTGAAATTCCACGTTCGGAAAGCTCATTTAATTGCCCAAAATAAGCGTTTGACAAAGAATTTCGTTTGTTTAAAATTTCCGTTTCATGCAAAAGATTATCGTAAAGAGCTGCCGCATTGAGTTCGTTCATTTGATATTTTGAACCAACACTCACCCATTCATAATACGGTTTGTTGTGTTTCATAAATTGCGTTCTGTCCGTTCCGATGTGGTAAATAGCATCGAATTTTTCAGAAAATTCAGGTCGGTTATTAATCAAAAGTCCGCCTTGAATGGCCGAAATTTGTTTGGTAATATCAAAACTGATAACTGCAAAATCGCCAATTGTGCCGAGTGGTTTCTCGTTGTGAAAATTGCCGTACGCCATAGCCGCATCTTCAATCAAATACAGGTTGTGTTTTTGGCAAATGTGTTTCAATTTGTCTAAATCTGTTGCGTGACCGCCGTAATGGGTGATGACAATTGCTTTTGTTTTCGGTGTGATTTTTTCTTCAATTTTTGAAATATCTAAATTAAAATCTGTTTCAGAAATATCAACAAAAATTGGTTTTGCTCCGTGATTAACGAACGCATTTGCCGTTGAAACGAACGTAAAAGAGGCTAAAATTATTTCGTCATTTTCTTGAATATTTATCGCTTTGGCAATCATCTCAAGTGCGCCTGTCGCCGAGTGTGTAAGCCACAAATCGGAATTTACGAAACGCTTTTTTAAGATTTCCAACGCCAACAAACTGTATTTTTTCGCACGAAAAAAATCATAATTTGAAAATAAATCATCGAAATAATCTAAATTATTTATAGATTTGAAGGTGTCATTAAATTTAATTTTCATTTGGATAATTTCGTTCATATAGTTAACCCCGTAAAATTAAGCGAAAAATCGGAACTAAGTATCGTTCAACCGATTACTTTTCAAAGTATGCTTACTGCCCAAAAATTTGCCTCGACAAATGTACAAATTGTAACGACGCAATTTGACGAAGACAAAGAAATAATTCCGAAAGAATTTACACAATTAAGCAATTTGACACGTTCGGTTTTAGATGTCAATGCGCAATTAGAAAAACGAAAACTGCCTCTTATTGGCGATATTTTGGCGAAACTCAAAGAAGTTGAAAACGCTGATTATTACATCTATACAAATGTTGACATTGCGTTGATGCCATTTTTTTACGACACCGTTCAGCAGTTTATTGACCGAGGTCACGATGCAGTTATCATCAATCGCAGACGTTTGAAAAAAGAATATTCCAAAATTGACGAATTACCGCTCATGTACGCCGACTTGGGACATTCACACCCTGGATTTGACTGTTTTGTTTTTCACCGTGATTTGCTGGATAAATTCATTTTGGACGATATTTGTGTCGGCATTTCGTTTTTGGAAGTAAGTTTAATTCACAATTTATTGGCAATCGCCAAAAATCCGTTGTATGTTCCCGATGTACATTTGACGTTTCATATTGGCATGGATGTGCTCGTTCCACGCATGAACAATCCGTTTTATTGGCACAATCGCAAGACGTATTTTGATAAAATCGAACCGCAAATCAAAGAAAAATTCCAACTCAAAAAATTCCCGTATGCGGACGAACATTTGATTGTGAGAGCATTAAAACACGTGCTTAATCCGAGTTTGTTTACCCGTAATTATATTCAAATGGAAACTGTAAACCTCAAACAAAAATTAGATGAAATGCGCTGGCGGTTTTTGCAGAAGTAAATCTTTCTTTGTTCTTTTTTTCGCAAAAAGAACCAAAAGAGCGAAATTTTACGACAAGTTTAATTCCGTCTCGTATCTATACTCTGCACTTGACTACTCATAAATCAAATACTTCTTCCGTACACTCTCAAATTCTTTCAACCCTTTTTCCCAACCTGCACGGATTTCATACTCGGGTTTTTCAGCCAAAATTTGCTCACGGAGCGTTGATGTTCCTGCGAGTTTGTCAAAGAAATTAGCCGACGTAATGAACGGAACACCTGCTTTTTTCAATAAGTTATGAGCATTGATGAGGTATTCTAATTTGAAATGAGAGTTGAAAATATTGGCCGAATTTTCGCTTAATAAGTAACCGTGGCATTTTTTGTCTTTCCACAGTGGGTCTTTTGCGCCAAATCCCGAAACAGGCGTGAATGTGTAGGTTGATGTCGGAAAATTTGGGTGTCCGTAAACTTCAAAAGGTTTATCTGTTCCACGCCCAACACTAACCGAAGTTCCTTCAAACAAACACAAACTTGGATAAAGGTAAATGGCTGCATCGGTACGTAAATTTGGGCTTGGCGCAATCGGCAAACTATACGGTGTGGTGTGTGTGTAACTTTCGCACGGAACTACAGTCAAATCACATTGAACACCGTTTGCCAACCAACGTTCGCCATTAATCATTTGTCCGTATTCTCCAATGGTCATGCCGTAAACAATTGGAACAGGGTGCATTCCGACAAAAGATTTCCATTTTTCTTCCAAAATAGGGCCGTCAATGTAGTGCGCATTCGGGTTGGGTTTATCTAACAAAATAAGCGGAATATTATTTTCTGCACACGCCTCCATAACGTAATGCAAGGTCGAAATATACGTGTAAAAACGCACGCCCACATCTTGCAAGTCAAAAAGCATGATTTCAACACCGTTCAACTGCTCTTTTGT
>DAOMPZ010000007.1:20957-28930 GCA_035445045.1 Crocinitomicaceae bacterium
GGTTTTTTATTGTTGCCATAAAGCGAATAAATCGGCAATCCCGTTTTGGCATCTTTGCCGTTTTTGATTGTTTCGCCAGCATCGGCATCGCCCCGAAAACCGTGTTCGGGCGAATAAACCGCCACCATGTTGACTTTTAACGCAAGCAAACTATCTACCAAATGTGTTTTCCCAATCACAGACGTTTGATTGCCTACCAAACCAACTTTTTTACCTTTCAATTTCGGCAAATAAAGCGAAGTGCGCTTATTCCCAATAATGATTGCAGGTTGTGGTTTTTCCGCAGAAGTGTTTATCTTTGGCAAATCTTTGGCTGGTGGCGTTGAGGCAGAAACGCACGAAACGAAGAGAAATAAGGAAAGTCCAAGAACAAAACCGCTCATCTGTCTTTGGTATGAAAATAAAATTTTCTTATCAAGACTAAAATTTTTAGTGTACTTTAGTATCAAATTTTTAAACATATTGAAAGCAACGTATTTCATCGCACGTAAATTGTTAAAAAAAGAAACGGACGGAAAATCGGTTTCTCGCCCTATTGTCCGCATCGCTGTCATAACCATTGCACTTGCGCTTATTGTCAACCTTATCACGATTAGCGTGGTCATCGGTTTTCAACAGGAAGTGCGTGACAAAGTTGTCGGTTTTGGTGCGCACGCAGTCATTACAAAGTTAGGCGAAAATTCGATTATGGAATCCACACCTATCCAAAAAGATATTAAGTATCAATTGTTATTCCAATCTGAAAACGTCAAACAAGTCGATGGCGTGGCGTACAAAGCAGGGATTTTGCAAGCAGATGTAGATAACAACGATAAAAAAGAAATTCAAGGTGTTGTTTTCAAAGGTGTGGACGGAAATTACAATCTTGATTTCTTCAAAAAACACCTTGTTTCGGGCGAAATTCCATCATTCAAAGGCGACACGATTTCGACACAGGTTTTGATTTCGGAAAGCATCGCCAACGATTTGAATTACAAAATTGGCGACCCTTTGCGAGTGTATTTCGTGAAAAATACGCCTGTAAAAAAAATCTACCGTGTGGCTGGAATTTACAATACAGGCATGGAAGAATTGGACAAAAAAATGGTCGTTGCGGACATTCGCAATATGCAAAAACTGAACGATTGGGGCTTACAAGTTGCCTTGCGTGTGAGTGACTCTTTGGAACACGGAAATTTAGTTTTAACCGCTGATGTAGTGGGCGAAAATGCTCGTCCTCGCTTTAGTTGGAACGGAGGAAATCAAAATTACAAAGGTTATTATTTCTTCCCTAAAAAGGACACAACGATACGTGTTCGGGTTGGTGCAGAGAATTTACAAACGTTTTCTTCGGACGTTAAATTTGTGGATTCTGCATCGCTGAAAATTACCGTCAAGCGCAAAGTGGCAGGCGTTTTTCCGTTGCTGACCAACGCTGACGGAACGCTAAAAAAGGATTTTTTGGACGAAACAGGATTAAGATACTTAATTAAGGACGTTCAAGGCAATGAATTTACGTTGCAATTTACCGACGGAATCGGAAATGCTGACCAATTTATTAGTGGTTATGAATTGGTTTTCAATGATTTTCAGTCCATTCAACCCGAAGTTGAAAACATCAGACGAACACTTATTGCATCGCCTGAATTGTCCCAAGAATTGAACATTTCGAGTATTTTAGACAATCAATCGGATATTTTTAGTTGGTTGAGTTTTTTAGATGTGAACGTTTGGATAATTTTAGTTTTGATGATTTTTATCGGGATTATCAACATGAGTTCGGCACTTTTGGTGATGATACTTGTCCGCACGAATTTTATCGGCATGATGAAAGCCATGGGCGCAAACAATTGGTTTATCCAAAAAACCTTTGTAATTCAAGTGTCTTTTTTAATCGTTCGTGCGCTCGTTTGGGGAAATATTATTGGTGTTGGTTTGGCGTTTTTGCAAGCTAAATTCCACATCATTCGTCTCAATCCCGAAGTTTATTATTTAGATGCCGTTCCCATTGAGTTGAATTTCCTCCATATTCTGCTACTCAACCTCGGAACGTTGGTCATTTGTGTGAGTGCTTTACTAATTCCGTCCCGATTTGTAGCAAAAATTTCGCCTGTGCGAAGTATAAAGTTTAATTGAGGTAATTTGGTAAATAGTTGCTGTCAATCATTTATATCTTGCAAAAAAACACCCCACGTCTAATTTATTTTTAAATTTGTTGTCCGTTTTAAAAAGACAATTATGGCAAAAATACGCAAACAAGAGGCTTTAGATTACCATTCAAGCGGTAAGCCAGGGAAAATTTCCGTTGTACCAACAAAACCATATTCAACCGTAAAAGATTTGAGTTTGGCATATTCCCCAGGAGTTGCCGAACCGTGCTTAAAAATTGCTGAAAATGAGGCAGATGTTTACAAATATACCGCAAAAGGAAACTTAGTTGCTGTAATTTCCAACGGTACAGCCGTTTTGGGCTTGGGCGATATCGGGCCACTTGCCTCCAAACCTGTTATGGAGGGAAAAGGCTTGTTATTCAAAATATTTGCCGACATTGACGTTTTCGACATTGAAATTGATGCCAAAGACCCCGAAAAATTCATCGAGGCGGTCAAAGCAATCGCTCCGACATTTGGTGGAATTAACTTAGAAGACATCAAAGCTCCAGAGGCTTTTGACATCGAAAAAAGACTAAAAGAAGAATTAGATATTCCCTTGATGCACGACGACCAGCACGGAACAGCAATTATTTCGTCTGCAGGATTGTTGAATTGCTTGGAATTGACAGGGAAGAAGATTGAAAAAATTAAAATTGTCGTGTCGGGTGCAGGTGCGGCGGCAATTTCGTGTACAAATCTGTATATTTCGTTAGGCGCAAAGCGTGAAAACATTTATATGTTCGACAGCAAAGGATTTTTGCACACTAACCGTACAGATATGGACGAACGTAAAAGTGCGTTTGCCAACGGAAAAAAAGATTTGACCTTAGAACAAGCTATGGTCGGCTCGGACGTATTTTTGGGCTTGTCGATTGCGAATATCGTTACCAAAGAGATGGTGCAATCCATGGCGAAAAACCCGATTGTTTTTGCACTTGCCAATCCAAATCCCGAAATTGCTTATCCCGATGCGATGGCTGCAAGACCCGATGTTTACATGGCAACAGGTCGCTCGGACTATCCAAACCAAGTGAATAACGTGCTTGGATTTCCGTTTATTTTCAGAGGAGCGTTAGACGTTCGTGCAACAAAAATCAACGAAGAAATGAAACTCGCTGCCGTTCATGCGATTGCGGCTTTAGCGAAAGAAAATACACCCGAAGAAGTATTGCAAGCTTATGGTGCAAAAAATATTTCCTTTGGAAAAGACCAATTTATTCCCAAACCACTCGACCCACGTTTGATTTATCACGTTGCGCCAGCGGTAGCAAAAGCAGCGATAAAATCAGGTGTAGCGAAGAAAAAAATTACCGATTGGGACGCTTACGAAACGGAACTAAAAAACCGCTTGGGTCTTGGAAACTCCATTATCCGAAACATTACACTCATGGGACAAAACGATCCAAAACGAGTAGTTTTTGCTGAGGCGGACAACATTAAAATTCTAAAAGCAGCACAAACAGCAAGCGACGAAGGTGTTTGCTATCCGATTTTGTTAGGCGACAAAACAAAGATTAACAATTTAATTGAAGAATACAGCTTAGAATTTCAAAATTACACGGTTATCAATCCGAAATCAAAAGAAGAAGAAAAACGCCGTGTGACGTATGGAAAAGCATTTTTTGAGAAACGCAAACGCAAAGGTTATACCGAATATGAGGCTATCGAACAGATGCGTGAGCGCAACCATTTTGGCGCAATGATGGTCGAAATGAACGATGCTGACTGTATGATTTCAGGCTTGACACGTAATTACGTTGATGTTGTCAAGCCAGCCATGCGTATCCTCGGAACAGCGGAAGGTGCACGTAAAATCGCAGGCTTATATGTGTTGTTCACAAAGAAAGGGCCTCTTTTCTTAGCAGATACAACGATTAACATGAACCCAACAGCCGAAGAAATTGCGGACATTACGTATGTTGTTTCTCGTGCGATTGAAAAATTGAAAGTACAGCCTAAAATTGCCTTGTTGAGTTACTCTAATTTTGGCTCGTCAACGGGCGAAGATGCTGAAAAAATGGCAAAGGCAACAAAAATTTTACACGAAAAATATCCGTCTTTGGTTGTAGATGGCGAAATTCAAGCTAATTTTGCACTCAATAACGAGCTGTTGAATGAAAAATTCTCATTTTCTCTGCTTGCCAATAACAAAGTGAATACCTTGATATTTCCGAATTTGTCGTCGGGGAACATTGCCTACAAATTATTGCAGGAAATTACCGAGGCAGAAACAGTCGGACCTATCTTGGTTGGTTTGAAAAAACCGATTCACATTTTGCAAATGGGCGCATCAGTAAGAGAGATTGTTAATATGGTAAAAGTGGCTGTCATCGACGCTCAGATTAGTTAAATATGATTCATTTTTTAGAGGGTAAATTTCACGAAATATCACCGACACTTGTAGTTATCAACTGCGGTGGAGTGGGGTATGAAGTCAAAATATCGTTGAATACGTACGAGGAATTAGTAAAGACAAACGCCAATTTTGTTTTTACGCAATTCATCGTTCGGGAAGATGCACAAATTCTGTATGGTTTTGCCACCAAAGAAGAACGTGAAGTTTTCAATTTGTTGATTTCCGTTTCGGGCATCGGGCCAAGCACAGCGATGATTATGTTGTCTTCGTTAAAAACAGGCGAAATTGCCCATGCGATTGTTCACGAAGATATTCGCACGGTGCAATCTATCAAAGGAATTGGCGCAAAAACGGCACAACGTGTTATCATCGAGTTGAAAGATAAAATGTTAAAATTAGACGTTTCAACAGAAAATTCTTCGGTCGCTAACAATACAATGCGTTTTGATGCGTTATCGGCTTTGCTTTCTTTAGGCTTTGACAGAAAAGCCATAGATAAAGCCATGGATAAAATTGATGACGGTAATAAAACAGTAGAAATACTTATAAAAGAAGCTTTAAAAATACTTTAGTTTGGAAATAAATTCTAAAAATAACTGTACAAGTTGGTTATGGGTAATGGTTTTGCTGTTACCTTTTTATGCTTTTGAGCAGGTAACATCTGACTCGCTAAAATTTCCTATTCAGAATAACACAGACCCTACACAGACCCAAAAACAACGCTTTGACTTTGGCGACCCAACTTCTGTGAAACAAACCATTGAATACGACCCAACAACAGGAACGTATATTTTTAAAGAGCAAATTGGAAACGGTTTAGATTTCCGCAATCCGTCCATGATGACTTTGGACGAATACATCGAATATGAACGCCAAAAGTCGTTGCAAGATAATTGGAAAGATAAAATTGATGAGCAAACTGGCAGCAAAGACAACAAAACATTCGCACCCTCTTTTAAAGTTCCAGACAGAACGTTTAAGGAATTTTTTGGTTCGGACGAAATTTCTATCAAACCGCAAGGTACGGTTCAAATTGGGTTGGGTGTTTTACACTCACGCTATGACAATCCAATTTTACCATTAAGACAACGAAGAATTACTCGTTTTGATTTTCAACAACAAATTCAGATGAGCGTTATCGGACAAATCGGAACGAAAATCAAGTTAAATTTAACCTACAACACGCAAGCCGCTTTCGATTTTGACAACATCACCAAATTAGGTTATACAGGAAACGAAGACCAAATTTTGCAAAAAATTGAGTTGGGAAATGTGAGTATGCCGTTGAATACAACACTTATTCAAGGTTCACAAGTGCTTTTTGGAGCATATACTCGCTTGAAATTTGGGCGTTTGACCATCGACGGAATTGCCGCATCTTCTCGCAGTAAAAAATCTGAAATTACCGTTTCGGGAAAAGCACAAGTTCAAAAATTTGAAATCACTGCCGACAACTACGAAGCAAACAAACATTATTTCTTAAACCTAAACTTCCGTGACGAATACGATTACGCGATGTCGTCAATGCCTATCCCGAATTCCGAAGTAAATGTCACACGTTTAGAGGTTTGGATGGTCAACCGTACTAACAAAGTAGAAGACACCCGAAATATCATTGCGTTTACCGATTTGGGTGAAACAAAACAAGTGAATGTACAAGGAAATCCAGGCGAATATACCGAGGCAAAATTTCCAGATAATAATGGAAATGGGTTGTACAAATGGGCTACAAACCAAGCAGGATTGCGTAATTTCTCGACAGCAACAGCGATTTTAGCCAATCAATCGGTTCAACCAGGGCCGTTTGTGCAAGCAATTGATTACGAAAAAGTTGAGAATGCACGAAAATTAAGCGAATCAGAATATACCTACAATTCACTTTTAGGATTTATCTCACTCAACACACAACTGAACAATGATGAGGTTTTGGCGGTTTCGTATGAATATACTTATCGTGGAAATACCTATCAAGTAGGAGAATTTTCAATGGACGGTGTGACAGGAAAAGATGCACTTTTCATGAAATTACTCAAACCAACATTGACCAATCCACACATCAAATTGTGGGATTTGATGATGAAAAACGTTTACTCAATTGGAGCATATCAAATTGACAAACAAAATTTCCGTTTAGATTTATTATATAATAATCCAAACAATTCATTATTAATTCCTTACGTTCCGCAAGATGCCGTAAAAGACAAACAAATTGTGACGTTATTGGAAATGGATAGAATTAACATGAACGAACAACCTTTCCCAGACGGATTGTTTGACTTCGTTCCAATGGTATTCAATGGCGCACGTTCCGAAACAGGAGGTACGGTCAATCCAAGAAACGGTCGTATTTATTTCTCGACAGTCGAACCTTTTGGAAAAACATTGAAAGACAAATTGTTAGATGCCAATCTTGCACCGACTTTAGCCAATCAAATTGCTTATACCGAACTTTACGATTCGACCAAAACGGCGGCGCAGTTGATTACAGGTAAAAACCGTTTTGTGTTAAAAGGTGAATATCAATCATCTATTTCGTCCGATATTGCGTTGAATGCGTTGAACATTCCCGAAGGTGCTGTGCGTGTGACGGCAGGAGGAATGCAACTTACCGAAGGTATTGACTACTCTGTCGATTACAATTTAGGACGTGTAAAGATTTTAAATTCAGGTATTTTGGAGTCGGGCGCACCGTTGAAAATCTCGATTGAAAGTAATTCCGTTTTTGGTTTTCAAGCGAAATCCTTAGTCGGAACGCATTTGAATTACCGTTTCAACGAAAAATTAAATGTTGGTGGAACGTGGATGCAAATGATGGAACGTCCTGTTACACAAAAAGTAGACTACGGTTCAGAGCCTTTCCGAAACAACGTTATCGGTTTCGATGTAAGCTATAAGACAGATTTACCATTCTTGACTAAATTAGTGAATTGGTTGCCTGTTATTTCGACCAAAGCAAAATCCTCGTTGAACTTTTACGGAGAATTTGCGCACCTAATGCCAGGCTCGCCACGTGCGATTACCAAAGCAGGAATTTCGTATGTCGATGATTTTGAAGCAACGCAAACGACAATCGACCTCAAACAAATGTCGGCGTGGAAAATGGCATCGACACCACAAGGACAACCCGTTTTATTCCCCGAAGGAAGTAAAAAAGATTATTCTAATCGTCATAATGTATCTCGCTTGTCGTGGTATCAAATTGACCAAATTTTCTATTCTAAAAATAATGATAAACCAAAATATTTTGACGAAAATCCAACTTTAACGTCAGACAGTCGTTCACGTTTGGTGTATCAAAATGAAATTTGGAAAAACCAACAATTACCGTATGTGAATATTCCAATTGTACAATTCCTTGACTTGGCGTATTACCCGAAAGAGCGTGGAATGTACAACTACGACACGACCAACGTAAACAATGACGGTAAATTTACCAATCCAAAAGACCGTTGGGGTGGTATCATGCGTTCGTTGACAACCAACGA
>DAOMPZ010000007.1:28940-37605 GCA_035445045.1 Crocinitomicaceae bacterium
TTTTGAGCAAGCAAATATTGAGTACATTCAGTTTTGGATTTTAGACCCATACAATGACGATGCTTTGTTGGCTAACCCAAATTCATCGAAAGAGGGCGGTTATTTGTACATCAATTTAGGAAACATTTCCGAAGATATTTTACCCGATTCTCGTAGGTCTTATGAAAATGGTTTGCCAACGGCTGGTGGGGCAAATTTAGACCAAGACACAACAGCATGGGCGGTAGTTTCCAATAATCAATCGATTGTCAATGCGTTTGACACAGACCTCGCTTCACGCCCAATGCAAGACGTTGGTTTGGACGGAAGAAATAACCGAGCAGAGCGATTAGCGTATCAAAATTATGTAAATTGGGTCAATGCTTCGTCGTTGTCGCAAGATGCAAAAAACAAACTTTTAAACGACCCGTCGAGTGATGATTACCGTTATTATTTGGACGATTCTTTTACGCCTGCGCAGGAAAATATTATTCAGCGTTACAAATACTATAACGGTGTGGAGGGCAATGCCAAAGATACCGTAACGGCAAATGGTCGTAGTATGCAAGCGACAACGTTTCCCGATTTAGAAGATTTAAACAATGATAACAACGTTTCGGAGTCTGAAAATTACTTCCAATACCGTGTGCATATCGGCCCAGGAGATACCGTTGTTGGGAAAAACTTTGTGGCGAGTGTCGTTACCAACTACGTTTCGCCGACAAAAACAGAGCGTTATATTCAGTATAAAATTCCTGTAAAAGAGCCGACTTCGGTTATTAATGGCATTTCAGATTTTAGATCCATTCGTTTTATGCGTATGTTCTTGAAAGGCTTTGACGAAGACGAAGTTGTCGTGCGTTTTGCCAAACTTGAATTAATTCGTGCAGATTGGCGTAAATACGAAAAATCATTGGAATCACCAGGGGAAGCCGTTATCACAGATCCTGCATCGACAGTGTTTAATATCAGTGCGTTAAACTTTGAGGAAAATGCCGAACGTACACCTGTAAACTATAAATTACCTCCAGGGATTCAACGTGAGTTAGACCCAACACAAGTTCAAACACGCCAAATGAATGAGCAATCTATGACTTTGGAAGTGTGTGGTTTGAAAGACGGTGATGCACGTGCAGCGTTTAAAAATGCAACATTTGACGTGCGTACGTACAAGAAAATGAAAATGTTTGTTCACGCTGAAAAATTGACAGCTACACAGCCATTGAATGACAATGATTTGACCTTGTTTGTACGTATGGGGACAGACCAAAGCGAAAACTATTATGAGTACGAAATGCCGATTAAAGTGACACCATGGGGTGCAAACGGCGAGTATGAAATTTGGCCAGAGGCGAATAATGTTGAAATTGAATTTGAGCATTTGACACGTTTAAAAGAACAACGTAACAAAGCAACGAGCGACCCGAATTCTAATTTAACAAATGCCTCGGAGTATGAAATTCCATACCCAGGCGATCCAACACGTACCATAAAAATCAAAGGAAGTCCGAATTTACAAGGAATTAAAGTGCTTATGATTGGGGTACGCAATCCGAAGCAAGCAACCAATACTTCGTGGGCAGATGACGGCATGGAAAAATGTGCCTTGATTTGGGTTAATGAGTTGCGTTTGACAGATTTTGAAACCAAAGGCGGTTCAGCTGCATTGGCACGTTTGCAAATTCAAGCCGCTGATTTTGCGAACTTTAACATCTCAAGTACGTATTCAGGAACAAACTGGGGACAAGTGGATAGCCGTCAGTTGGACAGACAGCGAAACGAACAATATACGTTTGATTTTAACACGAATGTGGCTTTGGGTCAATTCTTCGGAAGAAAAGCACAGATACAACTTCCGTTCTTCTATTCATACTCGTTGGGTGTCATCAATCCCGAATATGACCCGTACAATCCCGACATCAAGTTGAAAGATTACGACATGGCGGAGCGTAAAAGTAGAGCGCGTGACGGACAAGATTTTACAGAGCGTAAAGCCTATAATTTCAACGGTATTCGCAAAGATAAAAGTCCAACGGCAAAACCTCGTTTTTACAACATTTCAAATTTTGTCGGAAATTTCGCTTATAACGAGTCAACACACCGAGATTTTAACATCAAATACGACATTACCAAAGTTTGGAAAGGTGGATTAAATTATAATTATACGTTCCAAGCAAAACCGTGGGAACCATTCAAAAAAGTAAAAGCATTCCAAAAAACAAAATGGTTTGACTTAATCAAAGATTTTAACTTGAATTATTTGCCAAGTACCATTGCTGTAACTAATGATGTTGTCCGAAATTACAACGAGCGTCAAGTGAAAAATAATTTAGTTCCCGATTACGAATTTGCACCTGTTTTCGTTAAATCTTTTTTCTGGAACAGAACTTATTATTTAGGTTGGGATTTGACCAAAAATTTGAAATTGACTTTCAATGCAACCAACAACGCTTTATTTGACGAAAATCAAGGGCGAATTAACCGTAAATTAGACCCTGAAAATTATAAAATATTCAAAGATACGATTGCAAAACAGTTGCGCACCTTAGGTCAAACAACGAATTACTTGCAAGATTTCAACGTTCAATACAACATTCCTTTGAACAAAATTCCGATTTTGGATTTCATGCAAGCGAACGTGAAATATTCGGCAAATTACAATTGGCAACGTGCGCCATTGGGTCAATCTCGTTATGGAAATACAATTCAAAACAGCCGTGTGTTCAATGTAAATGCGCAGATGAATTTTGTGAAGTTGTATGAAAAATCAGCTTATTTCAAAAAGGTATTAACAGCAGACAAGAGTTCGGGAAGTGCAACCAAAGCAACACCTGCTGGCGGTAGAAAATCAGCAACAGGTGAAACAAAAAAACCGACAACACCTGCCACAAAAGAATTGAAGCCACCTAAGCCAATTGAGGAAATGACCAAAAAAGAGCTAAAAGCGTGGAAAAAAGAAGTGAAAAAACACGAGAAGAAACAGAAAAAAGAGCAAAGATTGCGTGAATTACAGGAAAAACCATTAAATCCTGTTGGTGCATTCTTCGCACGTGCGGTGATGACCGTGCGTAATGTTTCGGGAACGTATGCCGTAACAGACGGAACGCTTTTACCAGGTTTTGCAGAGGGAACAAGTTTGATGGGTATGAACAACCGTACAGCAAGTAGTTTAGCTGGGTTCACCTTTGGTCAGCAACCGTATTCATTGACAGGTAAATCAAACGGGTACAACATTGCTCAAATTGCGACAAACAAAGATTGGTTGGTGCGTAACAGCGAGTTAAATAAGCAATTTACGCAAACACACGCTCAAAACTACCAAGTAAAAGCGACACTCCAACCGATGAAAGATTTGATGATTGACGTGTCGATGAACCGCAATTACACGCAATCAACGAGCGAATTTTATCGTTTCAACGATTTGTCACAACAATTTGAAGGACAAAGCAGAATGCAACTTTCAACGTTGACGTATTCAAGTATTTCAATCGGTAGTGCTTTTGGCGGTTACAACAAAGATAATACAGCCAAAATATTTGATAATTTACGCAATTCACGAAGCGCAGTTTCTCAATTATTGGGTAACGCTAATTCAAATTCAACAACGGTTAATTCAAATGGTTATGCGTATGGTTATGGCGAAAATCAACAAGATGTAGTTGTTGGGGCGTTTTTATCGACTTACACCGATAGAAAAACAAGCAAAAATTCGATTAATCCGCTTAGCAATATTCCACTTCCAAATTGGAACATCTCGTACAATGGTTTGACAAAAATGAAGTTTGCCCAAAAATTTGTTCGCAACTTCGTACTCCGTCACGGTTATTCATCAACGGTAACAATTGGTGGTTTGCAAACGAATTTGAAAGCAGAGCAAGACAATGCAGGTTTGCCAACAGCGATGGACTTGAACAACAATTTCTATGCGGCAAATGTAATGTCAAATGTTTCGGTTATGGAGCGTTTCTCTCCGTTAATCGGAATGGACGCAACGTGGAAAGTAAACGGTCAAGATTTGTTGACGAAATTTGAATATAAGAAAGACCGTAACGCCAATTTAGCACTTTCTAACAACCAAGTTACAGAAATTCGAGGCGAAGAGTTTGTGTTTGGATTGGGGTACAAAATTCCAAAAGTACGTTTCTTCAAAATAGGTAAAAAACCAATTGTTGAACCACTTGTTATTCGTTTTGATTTCAGTTTGAGAGATAACATTACCGTTATCCGCAAGGTAGAACAAAACACGAACGACGCAACGGCAGGTCAGCGTATTATGTCTATTAAATCGACCTTGGATTACACGATTAACAAAATGATTACGTTGCAAGTGTATTATGACCATACGATTAATACTCCGAAAGTAGCAATTAGCTATCCAACGGCAAATATGCAGTGTGGTATTCGTTTGAGAGTGAATTTAGCGGGAATATAAAATTAAATTACGAATGTTCAATTACGAATTACGAGCGTCCGTAATTCGTAATTTTTAATTTGTAATTGATTTAAGTGTAACTTCCTGAAAATCAATGCAAAAAACTTTTCTCAAAAACAAAATGATTATTTATTCGTCAATTTTTTGATTATTTTCTTGGAATATTAAATTTTCTTCGTACTTTTGATAAAAAAAGCAACGATATGTTTCAATTAAAAGTAGGCGATAAAGCACCTTTATTTAAAGGACTAAACCAATACGGAAAGGAAGTGGACACTGCTACACTTGTAGGGAAAAAGTACGTTATTTATTTTTACCCGAAAGATTCCACACCAGGTTGTACAGCACAAGCGTGTAGTATTCGAGATGGCGAACAGCAATTAAAAGCAAAAGGAATAACCGTTCTTGGCATTAGTGCCGACAGCGTTGCCTCACACGAACGTTTCTCAACCAAACAGGGATTAAATTTTGACATTATCTCGGACGAAAGTAAAACGATATTAAATTTATATGGTGTCTTCGGGCCGAAAAAATTTATGGGAAGAGAATATGACGGCATTCATCGTACAACATTTGTGATTGACGAACAAAACACGATTATTGAGATTATTCGCAAGCCCAATACGAGCAATCACGCTCAAGAAATTTTAGAAATTTATGAAAATAATTAGTAGAACGTAAATAGATTACGCTCTACTGCTTGCATCTTTGCACAAATATTAAATAAAACAAAAAAACAATAAACGATTATGGCAACAAAAGAAAAAGAAGTAAACTTAGAAAAATTGAAAGCGTTACAGCTTACAATGGAAAAGTTAGACAAAACGTATGGTAAAGGAACAATCATGCGCTTAGGCGATGCGCCTATTGAAGAAATGGAAGTTATTCCGACAGGTTCATTGACCTTGGATTTAGCGTTAGGCGTTAAAGGTTATCCAAAAGGAAGGATTATTGAAATTTATGGTCCTGAATCTTCAGGAAAAACGACCTTGGCTATCCATGCGATTGCGGAGTGTCAAAAACAAGGCGGAATTGCGGCTATCATTGATGCAGAACATGCATTTGACCAATTTTATGCACAGAAATTAGGTGTAAACATTAAAGAATTATTGATTTCACAACCTGATAATGGCGAGCAAGCTTTGGAAATAGCGGATAATATCATTCGTTCAGGCGCAGTTGATTTAGTAGTTGTTGACTCCGTTGCTGCCTTGACACCAAAAGCAGAAATTGAGGGCGAAATGGGCGATTCTCAAATGGGATTGCAAGCACGTTTGATGTCTAAAGCATTGCGAAAATTGACAGGCTCAATTTCAAAAGCAGGCTGTACGTGTATTTTTATCAATCAATTACGTGACAAAATCGGAGTTATGTTCGGAAATCCCGAAACGACAACAGGTGGAAATGCACTTAAATTCTATTCATCTATTCGTATCGACATTCGCCGTTCATCACAAATCAAAGATGGAGAAGAAGTAATTGGTAACAATATCAAAGTAAAAGTTGTTAAAAATAAAGTTGCACCACCATTCAAAAAAGCTGAATTTGACATTATGTATGGCGAGGGAATTTCTAAAGTAGGCGAAATTTTAGATTTAGGCGTAGAACTTAACATTGTGAAAAAAAGCGGTGCGTGGTTCTCGTATGGCGACACTAAATTAGGACAAGGACGAGATTCAGTTAAACAACTTATCAAAGATAACAAAGAACTCATGAACGAGTTAGAACAAAAAATTAAAGACGCTCTTGAAACAGAGCCGTTAGCAAATGATGTTGTTTTAGAATGATGTAAATCGTTTGTTGTGAGAACCGCTTATAGTTTTTATAAGCGGTTTTTTTGTTTTAAAATCCTCTAAAATTACCAAAGAATATTTCATTTTATGACTTAAGTCATAAAAAAACAAAGGTTTTTATCCGTATATTTGTCCAATCATTAAAAGGAAATTATATTGAATATGGATAAATCTCTTGAACAAAAAATAAACGATTTTCAGCAAAAAGTTGATGCAGAAATAAAAGTCGAGCCTACAGATTGGATGCCCGATGATTACCGAAAAACGTTAATTCGTCAGATTTCACAACACGCCCATTCGGAAGTTGTCGGAATGTTGCCCGAAGGAAACTGGATTACGCGTGCGCCAAATTTACGCCGAAAAGCAATTTTGCTTGCCAAAGTACAAGACGAGGCAGGTCATGGATTGTATTTATATTCAGCAACGGAAACTTTAGGTGCTGACAGAGAGGCGTTAATTGACGATTTACACACAGGAAAAGCGAAATATTCGTCTATCTTTAACTATCCAACGTTGACATGGGCAGATATGGGTGCAATTGGTTGGTTAGTTGATGGTGCAGCGATTATGAACCAAGTTCCGTTGTGTCGTGCATCGTACGGGCCTTACGCAAGAGCGATGGTGCGTGTGTGTAAAGAAGAATCTTTTCACCAACGTCAAGGATTTGAAATCATGGCGACATTAGCTGCGGGAACACCTGCGCAAAAAGCGATGGCACAAGATGCGCTCAATCGTTGGTGGTGGCCAGCATTGATGATGTTTGGACCAAATGATAAAGACTCTAAACATTCAGCACAATCCATGAAATGGAAAATCAAACGTGTTTCTAATGACGAATTACGCCAACAATTTGTGGACATTACCGTTCCGCAAGCAGAAATGATTGGTTTAACTGTTCCCGACAAAGATTTGAAATGGAACGAAGATACGCAACATTATACATTCGGCGAAATTAATTGGGACGAATTTAATATGGTTGTCGCAGGAAATGGTCCTTGTAACAAAGAACGTGTCGATGCAAGACGTAAAGCAAAAGAAAACGGAATGTGGGTACGAGAGGCGGCAATGGCTTTTGCTGAAAAAAGAAAAACGGAAAAAGTATCTTAATAAAAAAACTAAAGAACGATGAGTAATGCAAATTGGCCTCTATTCGAGGTATTTATCAGAAGTAAAAATGGTTTGAACCATAAGCACGTAGGAAGTTTGCGTGCTGCAGATGCACCCATGGCGATTCAAAACGCTCGTGATGTTTATACACGTCGTGGCGAAGGAACAAGTATTTGGGTTGTAGAATCTAATTTAATTGGCGCATCAGATCCAGACGAGGCAGATGAATTATACGAGCCTGCGTTGACAAAAGTATATCGACACCCAACTTTTTATACCGTTCCCGAAGGCATTAAACACATGTAATATTGGAAGATAATGGAAAATAAACTAGTAACATACACACTCCGTATCGCTGATGATAGCATGATTTTAGGGCAACGTCTTGGCGAATGGTGTGGTCACGGGCCGATTTTAGAAGAAGATATTGCAATGACCAATATTGCATTGGATTATATCGGACAAGCAACCAACTTTTACGAATACGCTGCAACACTTGCAGGTAACGGAAAAACTGCCGATGATTTTGCTTTTTTGCGTATCGAAAACGAATACACGAACGTTTTGCTTGTTGAGCAACCAAACGGACATTATGGCGACACAATCGCTCGTCAATTTTTCTATGATATTTTTAGAAAGTTGTATTTCGAGGCATTGCTACATTCTAAAGATGAGCAGTTAGCAGCTATTGCAGAAAAATCGTTGAAAGAGTCAAAATACCACGTGAAACATTCGTCTGAATGGGTTATTCGCTTAGGTGACGGAACGGATTTGTCACACGAAAGAATGCAAACATCTATCAATAATCTTTGGAAATATACCGATGAATTGTTCTACATGGACGATGTGGATAAAGAATTGATTGAAAAAGGAATAGCGGTTGATTTAGATACTTTGCGCAAACCATGGCTTGACCATGTTGAAATGGTTTTAAACCGAGCTACTTTGGAAAAACCAAGCGCAACATGGAATTTCAACGGTGGACGTAAAGGTGTTCACACCGAACATTTTGGTTATTTATTAGCAGAGATGCAATATATGCAACGTGCTTACCCTGGAATGGAATGGTAAAAACGATTGACATAAAAGACATTTGGCAAAAACTGGAAGAAGTAAGCGACCCTGAAATTCCAGTTTTGTCTGTTGTCGATTTAGGTGTCGTTCGTGACGTACAAATGGACGACGAAAAAATTACGGTAACAATTAAGCCAACATACAGCGGTTGCCCTGCGATGCACGTTATGGAATTTAACATTCGCAAAGCGATTGCCGAATACGGTAAAAAAATAGACGTGATTACCGTTCTTGCTCATGCTTGGACAACGGCTTGGCTGTCCGAAATTGGCAAAGAAAA
>DAOMPZ010000008.1:0-37420 GCA_035445045.1 Crocinitomicaceae bacterium
TTGAACCAGCAGAATAACCAGCATCCCACCTCCCCATTAAATTGAAAGTGTGTCCTGCACTCCACCCAGCTCTGTTTACAATAGCTTGCAAAATATTTGTTACGGGTGTTAAAACATATCTCGTATCATTTGTCCAAGTAGCATTATATAAAAAAACTTGATTGGCAGTTGTACGAGCTGGTACAGTTAGCGACAAGACATTAGCACTTGTTAACGTAGCTCCATCGTCAACGTCATGGGCATCAAAAATAAGTCGCAACGCTTTTGTTTGGTCTTCACATGGGCAATCAGTAGTTGCAACAACACTAAAATTAGTATTCTTTATCAAAGCAGCTTGAGGAATATTTACCACAAAAGGAAAACCGTTATATATTGCGGCATTACCATTACAGTTATTTTGCCAACCAATCGTCATATAGGTTTGAGTTGAATACCATGTTCCATTTTCTCTTACGCCGTCTCCTGTTCCTGCATTAATACTGAATGCTCCTTCATCAAGTATAAAATAATCATCATCAGGATAACTGCTCTCATTATTTTGAACAGAAATAAAATCGTAAGTGTTTTCCTGCACTGTTCCTGTGTTAAACTGTTCCTGCGTTGTGTAATACCAACCTTCTTCTATATAAGGTGTAGAAGAATAATAGGAATATGGCCATAATTGCGTAGTCCATGGCCCCCAAATGCTTCCTGCGTCATTAGAAAGTCTTGCTCGCACAAAATAAGTTCTGTCGCCTGCGGGTAGTGTTTGTGTTGTCCAAAAATCGTACAAGGTGCTTGCGGTGTATGTGCTTCCGTCGTTAATGGTTGTTGTGTAAGCTGTTCCCGAAAAATCGGAAGCTGTGTTCAGTTCTATTTGAACAGCATTGCTTGCCACATTACCACTTAAAGTAAATTTAGGTGTAGCATTAGCTCCTATTCTGTTTGCAAATCCTGTTGACAACGTTCCTGAAACAGCATAATTGCTTAATGTTGCGACAGGTACAGGCGCAACCGTAAAACGTGTTATTGGTATGTTTGCACTTGTTGTAACACTTGATAGATTACAACCTACTGCACCAGCAGTGTTACTTCGTTCAAAAATAGCACGATTGCCTCCTGGTGCTCTATATGAAACCTGAACAGTGTTAGCTGCCTTGGAAGTATTATCGAAACACACTTGTATTAAAAGATTGTCCGTTCCGTTCCAAACAAAGTTGTTTTGAAAAGTGAGTACTTGCCAGCTTGTTGCTGACATGGCTTTATTACCCGTATAAACCTGCGTTAATCCTGTTTCATAGCTCGAAGGATTGGTGACAGTCGTATGTTTCATGGAAATGGTTAAACCATTCATTACATGAGTCTGAGATGTGCTAACATTATATGCAATGGCAGTTATAACGGAATTTGCACTCATTCCAACTGCAGTTAGTTCCGCTTTGGTTATCGTATATTGGTATCTAGAATCGTTATAATCAGTACCAAATGGATTTGTCAAGCCATTTGTTGCCGTTCCAGAAGGTACAGTATAATTAGTTTGTCCCCAAATATTTACCGAGGCAAGTAGAATCCCTGTAAACAGTATGTATGTAGCAAAATTCTTCATGACTTAAAAATTTAATGTTTAATATTAACCTAACTCATCATTCAAACACGAAAGGTACAAAAAATAAATTAAACGAAGATATATTTATCAAGAAAAAAATGTTATTTTTTAGATTTTGCTGTTATATGCGTATAAAAAAAACGTTACAACTTCCGTTATAACGTCTTAAAATCCTACTATCGTAACATCAAACCACTCACCAACCCTGCGCTTTCAGCGAAATAACACTTCCGTTTTTGTCGATAAACATTTTTCCCGAATGAACATCGGTGGTATGCCCGACAACGGTCATGTGTGGATTGCCTTTAATTTTGTCGTAATCGTTTATGGAAACCGTAAATAAAAGCTCATAATCATCGCCACCATTGAGTGCAGCAGTAATCGGGTCTAAATTAAAATCTATCGCAGCCATAGACGTTTTGGCATCAATCGGAATTTTCTCGTCATACAAGTTACACCCCAAATTAGACGCTTCGCAGAGTTGAAATAAATCAGAATTTAAACCATCTGACAAGTCAATCATGGCGGTTGGTTTCACGTTTAACTCTTCCAAAAAGCGTAAAATATCTTTGCGTGCTTCGGGTTTTAGTTGTCTTTCTAACAAATAATCATTTCCCTCTAAATCGGGTTGTACGTTCGGATTTGCCTTAAAAACTTCTTTCTCACGCTCCAATAATTGCAAGCCCATATATGCTGCGCCTAAATCGCCTGTCACGACAATTAAATCATTCTCTTTGGCGGTATTTCGGTAAACGATTTTATCTTTTTTTGCTGTTCCCATTGCTGTAATGGTAATTTGCATTCCCGATGCGGACGGATTGGTGTCGCCACCGACCAAATCTAAAGTATAAACATCACAAGCGGTGTAAATTCCCTCGTACAGTTCTTCCAACACTTCAACAGGAAAGCGGTTGGAAACAGCAATCGAAACCGTAATTTGTTGCGGAACGACATTCATCGCTAAAACATCGGAAATGGAAGCTACCACACATTTATAACCTAAATGTTTGAACGGCGTGTACATCAAATTAAAATGAACGCCCTCCAAAAATGTATCCGTCGAAATAACCATAGCATCTGTTTCTGAAACAGAAATAACAGCAGCATCGTCGCCAATTCCTTTCAGCGTAGAACTTTGTCTGTTCTTAAATTTTGATGTCAACTTTTGGATTAACTTAAATTCGCCCAAAGTTTCAAGTTCGGTTCTTTTTTCGCTCATAATAAACAAAAGGATAAAACGGTGTTTAAAAATTGTTCGGGTTGCTCGGCATGAACCCAATGTCCTGCATTTTCAATGGTTTCAAATTCAGCATCGACAAAAACGCTACTAATTTCTTTGAAATCGTCGTCTAAAATGTAATTTGACAATGCGCCCCGAATGAATAATGTTGGTTTTGTAAAGGTGTTTTTTGGTTCAAAAGCATTTAAAATTTTCGGTAATTCACGTTCTAAAACGTCCAAATTCATGCGCCAAGCTAATTTCCCTTTTTCTTTCCAGTACAGATTTTTCAACAAAAACTGTCGAATGGAGTAGGAGGAAAGCGTTTTTGTCAACTCGGCATCTGCTTGACTTCGAGCCGTATATTTTTCTAATTCCAAGGATTTAATTCCTGCAATAATCTCGTTGTGATGCGGTGGATATTCCTTTATGCCCATATCGACAACAATGAGTTTATCAATCAAGTCGGCATGTTCATCTGCAAAATACATCGCTGTTTTTCCGCCCATGGAATGTCCCATGAGAATGATGTTTTCGAGTTCCAAATCTTGGCATAATTCAAACAAGTCATTTGCCATGTCTTGGTAGCTGTTTGTGTCTGCCCAAGACGAATGACCGTGATTGCGTTGGTCTACCACAACAACTTTGAAATATTGCGCCAACTTCAAAGCGTGCGTTTGCCAATTATCGGAAAAGCCAAATAAGCCGTGAAGAATGACAAAAGGTTGTCCTTCCCCAAGTGTACGGTAATGAAGTTTCATCAACTATTTTAACGGCGTTGATTGTGGGTTTTCGAGTGTATATTTATGATTTTCCATAGTCGTCAACGCTAAAATAATGTCGTCTTCCGAAGTGGTATTTTCGTCATAATATACTTTAATTGCGTTGTATTCTTTTTCTTCGTCAAAGTCAGTATATTCTACTTTAGAAACACCGCCGATGCCGTACAATTCTTTGCGAATGGACGAGCCACAACCTTTTTCGCAAGACATACCTGCAATTTCTGCCGTCAATACCGTCGTTGGCTTCACGTTTTTGTGGTCGTCTAATGTTTGCTCTTGTGCCACATCATTATTTGCGGTGTTTTCAGTCTTGTTATTAGAACATGACATTAAAAACACAACTAAACCTGAAAATAAAAGTACCTTTTTCATCGTATTATTTTTTTAATTTGCTGATATAGAAACAACGCCAGTAACTTCGGGAACGATACTTTTTAACGTACCTTCAATTCCTGCTCGAACAGTCATTGCCGACATATTACATGAACTGCATGCGCCTAATAATTTAATTTCGACAATCATTTCGTCCGTAACATTAATAAGTTCAACGTTTCCGCCATCATCGTTTAGATAAGGTCTAATTTCGTCTAAAGCAGACTCAATTCGTGTCATTAATTCTTCTTTATTATTCATGCTCTACGTTTTTTCGCTCTTTACATTCTTTTAAACTTTCAAGGAAAGCGTCAACCATGCTGTCAATGTATGACAAAAGTAAGCCATTCTCTTGAAAAACCGCTGGACTTCCTGCATCGCCTGCCTCACGGATACTTTGAATTAAGGGAAGATGCCCCAAAAATGGAACTTCCGAACCTAACGCCAAATTTTTTGCTCCGTCTCTTCCAAAAAGATAATATTTGTTGTCGGGCAATTCTTCAGGAGTAAACCACGCCATGTTTTCAACGATACCAGCAATCGGAACGTTAATCGTATCTAACTGAAACATATTCAGTCCTTTGCGAGCATCGGCTAAAGCAACTTCTTGCGGTGTACTCACGATAACCGCTCCGTCCAAAGGTGCGGTTTGCACGAGTGACAAGTGAATATCGCCCGTTCCAGGAGGTAAATCAATCAACACAAAATCTAATTCGCCCCAATGTGCATCGGTAATCATTTGTGTCAAGGCTTTTGATGCCATTGGCCCACGCCAAACAACGGCACTATCTTGTTCTGTAAAAAATCCGATTGACAATAAGTCGATACCGAATTTGGTTTTTACAGGTTTCATCATTGATTTTCCGTCAACTTCGACCATCGTTGGACGTTCGCCAACTACGTCAAACATCGTTGGCATTGAAGGTCCGTAAATATCCGCATCAATAATCCCGACTTTGTAACCTCTTTTGGCAAGTCCACCAGCTAAATTCGCTGTAACGGTAGATTTTCCAACGCCCCCTTTTCCTGATGCAATTGCTACGACATTTTTCACGTCGGGCAACACACGTCTGCGAGTTTTTACCGCTGCTGCAGGCAATGCTTTAATTACCAATTCGACTTCTGTGTTTTGGAATTTTTCTTTCAAGCCATTCGTAACAGCATCGTGCAATTTTTTGCGTGCGTGCAATGCAGGGTTTGAAATGGAAACGGTTAACGTTATTTTGTTATCGGTTAAGACAAGGTCATCAACAAAGTTGAGTGAAACAATGTCTTTTTTCATATCTGGGTCATTGATTGTACCAAGGAACTCCAATACTTCGCCTCTGTCTGGTATCATCGTTATTTATAATAATTCTACACAAAAGTATAGAAAAATTTGGGTGTAAAAAAAAATAAGGTAGAAAAAATGATGTTTTAGTAGAAAAATGACAAATTTTATTTCTTCCACGTTCAAATTTACTATACCAACAATTCCAAATTAATCTGCTTTTTAAACATATCCACGCCTATCACTTTGACACGAACGGCATCGCCAAAGTTATATTCTTTTTCGGTGTTCGCTCCAATGACGTAGAAATTTTGCACATCAAAATAGAAACGATCGCCTGGAATTTCCGTGAGTGCTATCATTCCTTCGCAAGCATTTTCGGTAATTCTGACAAACATTCCAAAATCAGCAAGTCCCGAAATAGTTCCGTCATACGTTTTTCCAACATTTTCTTTCATCAATAAGGCTTGAAAATACTTGTTAGAATCACGTTCTGCATCAACAGCTTTGCGCTCATTGCGTGAAATACGTTTGGCAATATCGTTTAATTCGTTACCGTATTTGTGCGGTTGTTTGGTTAGTTGATCTTGCAAAATACGATGTACTATTAAATCGGCATAACGGCGTATCGGCGAGGTAAAATGCGTGTAATATTCAAACGCCAAACCGTAATGTCCGATATTTGTCGTGTCGTAAACTGCTTTTGCCATAGAGCGAATCGCCATTGTTTGGATAATTCCATACTCATTTTCATAACGCACATCGTCCAACAATTTATTCATCGCTACGGCAAGTTCGTCGGGGTGTGAGAAATCTAAATCATAACCAAACTTGTCGATAAATGTTCGGAAAAGCATAATTTTGTCCATACTTGGTTTGTCGTGAATGCGGTAAAGAAACGGAATAAAATCTTCGCCTTTTTTGCGTTTGCCGATAAATTCACCAACTTTACGATTGGCGAGCAACATAAACTCTTCAATCAACTTATTGGCATCTTTGGAAATTTTCACATACGTCCGCACGGGATTGCCTTGTTCATCTAACTGAAAACGCATTTCTTCGGATTCAAAACTAATCGCACCTTTCTTTATTCGCTGATTTCGATAAATTTTTGCGATTTTATCCATAAAAAGAATTTCATTTTCCAATTCGTCCGCTTTGCCCTCAATCACTTCTTGTGCTTCTTCGTAGGTCATTCTTCGGTCAGAATGAATAACCGTTTTACCAAACCATTCATTAAAAATCTTGCCGTTATCGTCCATTTCAAAGACTGCTGAAAAACAAAATTTATCTTCATTTGGGCGCAATGAACACGCCATATTTGAAAGTTGTTCGGGCAACATCGGCACAACTCTATCGACCATATAAACCGAATTGGAGCGCATCAAAGCCTCACGGTCAAGTGCCGAATTTGGACGTACATAATGCGACACATCGGCAATGTGAACGCCAATTTCGTAATGTCCGTTTTCCAATTTCCGATACGACAAGGCATCGTCAAAATCTTTGGCATCAACTGGGTCAATCGTAAAAGTTAAAATATTTCTGAAATCACGCCTGTTTTTCACTTCTGTTTCGTCCAATTTCATACCGATAAGTTCCGCCTCGTCCAAAACAGCTTGTGGAAATTTGTATTCAATTCCGTGGTTTACCAAGATTGAAATTGCCTCGATATCATTCGCTGATTTGGATTTTAACACCTCCAACACTTCGCCAAAAGGATATTTTGCACTTTGCGCCCAAACTGTGATTTTTGCCAATACTTTGTCTTTGTGTTGTGCGCCGTTTAATTTCTCTTTGGGAATTTGAATACTCACACGGCTACGTGGATTGTTAGAAACAAAAACGCCGTTTCCGTCGTGTATATTTATCGTTCCGACAAACTGCGTGCGCTCACGTTTCAGCACTTCCAAAATAACGCCTTCGGGTCTTGATTTTCTGCCCCGACCGTTTAACGCTACACGCACGATGTCTCCACTAAGCGCATTATTAAGGTTTCGTTGATGAATAAAAACATCGTTATCAAGCTCATCGACAAGTACATATCCCGAACCGCTGTTCGTTATATCAACTTCACCCTCATAAGCTTGGGAATGTTGGTTGCGTTTGTAAACGCCATGCCCAACTTCACGTAAAAATTCGTTGTTTGTCTGTGTTTTTAAAATCGCATAAACCGATTTTCGCAGTTCTTTGATAGCAAGTTCGTCACAAACTTGTTTATGGCTGTAAACTTCCGTAGAATGTTTCGTGAAAAAACGTTGAATTAAATTCGTTAGGTCTTTCTTCTTGTTGCTTTTTTTACCGCCTTTTTCAGTGGGTTTTTTATCTTTTCTTTTAGACATTGAGTAATTTTCGTGAAACAAAGATACTATCTTTTAGACAAAAAGACATACGATGAAAGACAAAAGACAACATCAAGCTATGAATAATTTGTAAATTTACCATTTGAAAAAGTAAAATATGGGAATAATTATCGTACTGCTCATCATGTCAACTCTTCTTTTGACTGTGTCTTTTGCCATTCAAGAACGTAGCAAATGGAAAAATCTGTTCTATTGGATTGCCTTTTGTTTTTTAGGCAGTTTTTATCAGTCTATTTATTTTGTACTTTCGTGGAATTATGACCTTAGCCCTGACTTTAATCCTATGGGAGCGACAGAAGTAATTGTAGGCGGAATTATATTAACGTTAATTTCTTATGTGGCGAGTTTTCCTTTGGTTTTAGTGTTAAACATAACCTTGAAAAAATCCCAAAGTGCGCTTATCAATTTGCTTGTCATATTGGGTTATTTTATTGTATGCGCATTGTGTTCCGCTATCTTTAATATTGAGCTTCTAAAACACGCTTTCGTATTTTTATTACCCTATTTTATCACTGCACTTTTGGTGTTTTTAGTGTGGATAAGACAGGATAAAAAAGGGAGTTTGGAGTAAAATAAATAAATGTATTTCCTTGATTATTCATATTTTCACAATAAGCATTATCTTTGTACTCTTAAAATTATAAGAACAAGATGATACACGTTACATTACCAGACGGCTCTTTGCGAGAATATCCAACAGGAACAAGCTCTTTGGACGTTGCAAAAAGTATTTCTGAGGGCTTAGCCAGAAACGTTTTGGCAGCAAAAGTAAACGGCGAAGTTTGGGATTCTATGCGAACTTTACCCGACAATGTTAATTTACAGCTTTTAACTTGGAACGATGCGGAAGGTAAATCGACGATGTGGCATTCATCTGCACATTTAATGGCTGAGGCAATCGAGGCACTTTACCCAGGTGTAAAATTAGCAATCGGGCCTGCCATCACAAATGGTTTTTACTATGACATCGACTTTTTGGACTACGACTTTGTAGAAAAAGATTTGGAAAAAGTAGAGCAAAAAATGAAGGAACTTCTAAAAGAAAAATCGGAATTTATCCGCAAAGAAGTTTCTAAAGCCGATGCGATTGCGTATTTTACAGAGAAAAACGACCCTTATAAATTAGAATTAATTGAGGGCTTGGAAGACGGAAACATTACCTTTTATACACAAGGAAATTTCACAGATTTATGCCGTGGACCACACATTCCAAACACATCGCCGATTAAAGCAATTAAATTGTTGAACATCGCAGGTGCGTATTGGCGTGGTAACGAAAACAACAAGCAATTAACACGTATTTATGGTATTACGTTTCCGAAAGCATCTGAATTAACCGAATATTTGGAGCGTGTTGAAGAAGCAAAAAGACGTGACCACCGTAAATTAGGAAAAGAATTAGAATTGTTCACATTTTCACAACGTGTTGGACAAGGTTTGCCTTTGTGGTTACCAAATGGAGCGGCATTGCGTGAGCGTTTGGAAAATTTCTTAAAACGTGTACAACGTTCGTATGGCTATCAACAAGTGATTACGCCACATATCGGAAGTAAAGAATTATACGTTACTTCGGGACATTACGCTAAATACGGAGCGGATTCTTTCCAACCGATTAGAACACCCGATGTAGAAGAAGAATTTTTGTTAAAACCGATGAACTGTCCGCATCACTGCGAGATTTTCAAGTCAAAACCACGTTCGTACAAGGATTTGCCTACTCGTTTTGCAGAATTTGGAACGGTTTATCGTTACGAACAATCGGGCGAATTACACGGCTTGACACGTGTGCGTGGATTTACGCAAGATGATGCACATATTTTCTGTACACAAGACCAAGTAAAAGACGAGTTTAAAAAAGTAATTGATATTGTTCTTTATATTTTCAAGACCTTGAGTTTTGACAAATTTAAAGCGCAAATTTCGCTACGTGACCCTGAAAATCCGACGAAATATATTGGCTCGGACGAAAATTGGGAAAAAGCAGAATCAGCAATTATCGAGGCAGCAGCGGAAAAAGGTTTACCAACCGTTGTAGAATACGGCGAAGCAGCATTTTACGGGCCTAAATTAGATTTTATGGTACAAGATGCGTTGGGTCGAGAATGGCAGTTGGGAACAATTCAGGTGGATTATAATTTGCCAGAGCGTTTTGAGTTGGAATATACAGGTAGCGACAACCAAAAACACCGTCCTGTTATGTTGCACCGTGCGCCTTTCGGATCGATGGAACGTTTCGTAGCGGTATTGTTGGAACATTGCGCTGGCGACTTCCCAATGTGGTTGACTCCTGAACAAGTTGTGGTACTTCCAATTAGTGAAAAATTTAATGACTATGCGAAAAAAGTATCAGATATGCTAAATATTTCCGATATTCGCAGTTTCGTTGATGACAGAAATGAAAAAATTGGGCGAAAAATCCGTGATAACGAGGTTAAAAAAGTCCCATTCATGCTGATTGTAGGCGAAAAAGAGGTGGAAGATAATACGATTGCAGTGCGCCAACGAAGTAAAGGCGATGTAGGCGTTTTGTCTATTGAGGAGTTTAAAAATTTAATTTTAGAAGAAATAAAAAAGGAATTAGCTATTAACGCTTAATAACTGAATGAAGAGAGAGCCAAGAAACAGAATGCAGCCAGCAAAAGAGGCTGAACACAAAATTAACGAGCACATTATCGCTCGTGAAATCCGTTTGGTAACAGAGGGAGAAGAGCCAAAAGTAATGTCTTTGAAAGATGCTTTGCGATTAGCCGATGAACAAGAGTTGGACTTAGTTGAAATTTCGCCTAATGCCAATCCGCCTGTTTGTAAAATCATGGATTACAGTAAATTTATTTACAACCAAAAACGCAAACAAAAGGAGTTAAAAGCAAAGCAAAGTAAAATTGTATTGAAAGAAATTCGTTTCGGTCCAAACACAGACGACCACGATTTTAATTTCAAATTGCAACACGCTCGCAAGTTCTTAGAAGAAGGAAGTAAAGTGAAAGCGTATGTTTTCTTCCGTGGGCGAACGATTGTTTTTAAAGACAGAGGGGAAATTTTATTGTTGCGTTTTGCGCAGGAATTAGCAGATTTAGGAGCTGTTGAGTCTATGCCAAAATTAGAAGGAAAACGCATGATAATTATGATTAATCCAAAAAAGAAATAAAAAAAGCTTTGATATAGCGTAAACTAAATTTTTGAGAAGATGCCAAAAATGAAAACAAAATCCAGTGCAAAGAAGAGATTCACAATCACTGGTACAGGAAAAATTAAAAGAAAGCACGCTTTCAAAAGTCACATTTTGACGAAGAAAGCAACAAAACGTAAAAGAAATTTAACTCACGCAGGATTGGTTCACACTTCTGACGAGTCAAATATCAAATTACAAATGTGTATGAAGTAATCTCTTGTTGAGATTGTTTCAGGTTTAAATTGTTTAACCCAATAATGAGTACAAAGTCGTCTGAAACAAAGGCGCACTCCTTATTAAAAAATTAAAATTATGCCAAGATCAGTAAATCATGTAGCATCAAGAGCAAGAAGAAAAAAAGTTTTAAAACTTGCTAAAGGTTACTTCGGTAGAAGAAAAAATGTTTGGACTGTTGCTAAAAATGCAGTCGAAAAAGGTTTAGCTTACGCTTACGAAGGACGTAAGCAAAAGAAAAGAAACTTCCGTTCATTATGGATTGCACGTATCAACGCTGCAGCTAGAATTAACGGAATGAGCTATTCTCAATTTATGGGAGCTTTGAACAAGAGTGAATTGCAGTTAAACCGCAAGGTTTTAGCGGATTTAGCAATGAATCACCCAGATGCGTTCGCTGAAGTAGTAAAAGCAGTAACGAAGTAAATTAAATTTATTAATTAATACGCTATATCAAGGAAGAAGGTGTTCGAGAAGTCGGACACCTTCTTTTTTTTAAGATGTTCTTTTCTTTTGAAAAAATTCAAGAAGCAACGTCGCACACTCATCAGCCATTGTTCCTTGTTCGACAACGGTTTTAGCGTGAAAAAGTGTTGGAGAAATGCGTAAAGCACCTCGACTTTCGTCTTTTGCGGCATACACAATGCGGTCTATCTGCGCCCATGCTAACGCTCCGGCACACATCACACATGGTTCAAGTGTTACGTAAAGTGTACACCCTTTCAAATATTTTCCACCCAACTGACTTGCTGCTGCCGTAATTGCCTGCATTTCGGCGTGTGCTGTTACGTCCGTTAGTTGTTCGGTTAAATTGTGCGCTCGTGCAATCACTTGTTGGTTAGCAACCACAACTGCACCCACAGGAATTTCATCTGTTTCAAAAGCTTTCTTGGCTTCCAAAAAAGCCTGTCGCATGAAATAATTATCGTCAAAAGGTGTTAACATGATTTTTTTGGGTAAAGATAGCGTGTTAAGTAAACACTTATGACAAATTAAATGGAATTTTAATCGAAAATTATTGATTTGTTAATTTTGATTTGGCGCACATTTTTTTTATTAGATTTGAGTTCGTATTTAAGCCACTACAAAGATGACGTTATATAATTTTGGTTCGTTTGATATTCAAGGAAATTTTGTTTCCTTCGATGTCTATGCGGGAAAAATTGTACTCATTGTCAATACGGCAAGCGAATGTGTTTTTGCTACGCAGTACGAAGGATTGCAACAACTTTACGAAAAATACAAAGAGAAAGGCTTTGTGATTTTAGCTTTTCCATGTAATCAATTTGCTTATCAAGAACCTGCAGACGAATACACTATCAAAGCAAAATGCTTGGCAAAATACAAGATTACATTTCCTGTTTTTTCCAAAGTTGAGGTAAATGGAACTGATGCAATCGCTTTGTTTAAATGGTTAAAAACAAAATTACCTGGGTTTCTAACAACCCAAGTAAAATGGAATTTTACCAAATTTCTAATTGACCAAAACGGTAAACCTATCAAACGATTTAGCCCCTACACAACTCCCGAAAAAATTGAGGAATTTTTACTTGAAAATTATTTTGGTAAGTAGTAACCCTCATTTGATTATTAATTAAACACACCGATAACCTCCAGCAGGTGTTGAGGCGATTAATCCATTCATTTCTAACTGCAATAAAACGCCAAATAATTCAGAATTGTAATGTTGAAAATGCACCAACAGTTCGTCTTTTTGCACTTCTTTTAGCTTTTTGATATACGTATAAAGTTCTTTTTCTTGCCCAACCAAATTCACCGATACATCAAAAATTGACACTTGGTTGGCTTTGGATTTAATCGTCTTGGTGTTCCAACTCATCATGTCTAAAAATTCTTCGCCTGAATTAATCAAAATAGCTTTGTTTTGCTTGATAAGCTGGTTGCAACCTTTTGAATACTCATCAAAAACACTCCCAGGGAATGCGAAAACTTCACGGTTGTAGCCGTTTGCCATTTCTGCCGTGATGAGCGAACCACCTTTTGCACCACTTTCAATCACAATCGTTGCATCAGCCAAACCTGCAATAATACGGTTTCGCATCGGGAAGTGAATTTTGTCCGCACGTGTGTCGGGCAAAAACTCCGAAATCAAACCACCATTTCCTTGTATCGCTTTCGCAATGTTTCGATGCGCTGCAGGATACATAAATTGAAAACCATGCCCTAACACACCAACGGTCGGAATGTTGTTTTTTAGGCAAAGTTCATGCGCATACACGTCCACGCCATACGCCAAACCACTCACAACGATAATGTTTTGATTTTTGAACGATTGAATTAAATTCTCACAAATTAATTTCCCATAATTTGTAATGTTCCGTGTTCCGACAATGGCAACGACTTTACTTTTGTTTAAGTCGAAATTTCCTTGCTTAAATAAGGTTATAGGCGTGTCGTGACATTCCAAAAGTCGCTGTGGAAAATTCTCGTTTTGATAGAATAAAATTTCAGTATTGTTTTTAACTACCCAGTGTATATATCGCTCCGCCAAAAGCAATGCCTCGGAACGATTCTTTTTACTGACGAATTTTAGACGTTCATCTTTCATATTTACAGAAAAATTTCCTGCAAAAAAATCAGTCAAATCTGGTGTGGTATCTAAGATACTACGCAGGGTTTTGTTGCTCGTTGTCTTTAAAATCGACAATGCAATTTGTTGTTGTAAAGCGGTGTATTCCAAAATTATTTCTATTTTCGAACCTTGAATTTACTAAAAAAGAATCTATGAAGCATTATTTTACATTAATATTTTTTATTTTTCCATTTACTTTTTTTGCTCAAAACATTCAAGGAACGCTGAAAAATAGCGAGTCGGGCGAGCCTATTATCGGTCTGGAAATTTCTACTTCAAGCAACAAAAAAAGTTTTACCAACGAAAGCGGTGCGTTTTCTTTTGAGAATGTGACCTTGCCCATAACACTTTATTTTAACGATGAAGATTATCAAGCGGACAGTTTAATTGTCAAAAATTTCAATCCAATTATTTTTTCATTAAAACCGTCTAAAGCACAAAATTTGGAAAATGTTGTCGTTTCGGCATCACGTAGAAAGCAAAAAATTGAAGATGTTGCCATTTCTATGGATATTTTAAAACCCGAATTGATTAACAATAAAGGATATGCCAAATTGGACGATGCTTTAGGACAGTCGCCAGGTGTTTATTCCATGGACGGACAAATTTCTATTCGTGGTGGTAGTGGTTTTTCCTATGGTGCAGGTTCACGTGTGATGTTGCTTTGGAATGGTGTACCGATGTTGTCTGCCGATGCAGGCGATGCAAAATGGAATACCGTTCCGATAGAACTTTTATCAAGTGTCGAAGTGTTAAAAGGTGCATCTTCGGTGTTGTACGGTAGTGGTGCGTTGAACGGAATTATTTCGGTTTCGGAAATTATACCGACGACAAAACCGTATTTCAACGCTAAAGTTCAAGCAGGAATTTACGACAACCCAAAACGTTTGAGTTTGCGTAGCGGAAAAGTAAAGACGTTTCAATTAATCGAATTTGCACATGGTCAGAAAAAAGGTAACTTCTTTTATAATATCGGTTTAAATCTTTACAACACGGACGGTTTTCGAGAGGGTGAAATTGAAAGACGAGCGAGAATTACGGGTTCGGTAGGCTATAATTTTAAGAAAGTTCACGGTTTGCAAACAGGTTTGGGTTACTCTTTTCACAGCCAACGTTTGGGAAGTTTCTTGATTTGGGAAAGTGACTCATTAGCGTATATACCAAAAGGTGGCACAGATTATACCCAAGCAGGTTCAACGTTATCAATGATGAATGGCTTTCGTTTGATGCTTGACCCTTATTTGAAATATGTCGGAAAAAACAACACCAAACACGATTTAAAAACACGTTTTTATTCCGTGAGCAATCAAAGTCTTTCTAATTCGTCCCAAAGTTCATTGGGAAACACCTATTATATTGATTATTTATTTCAAAAATCATTTGGGGAAATCCTTAATTTAAGTGCTGGTGCGACCTATACAAAAACGCAAGTTTTCTCCAATCTTTACAAAGGAAATCATCATGCTGACAATGCTGCGGCGTATGCGCAAGCCGACTCAAAAGTTGGTAAATTCAATTTTACAGCAGGTGTACGTTTTGAGTATTTCAAACAAGACGGCGCACCAATTGACTCCTATTCATATTTGAAAAGAGATTCGTCGGTTAAAATGCCGATTATGCCAATATTTAGAGGGGCAGTGACGTACAAACCTGTTGAAACAACCATTCTTCGTTTTTCAGCAGGACAAGGTGTGCGTTATCCTGCAACTTCCGAGCGATATGTGAGTACGTCGGTTGGACCTTTAAATATTTTCCAAAATCCGAACTTGAAAAAAGAACAAGGTTTTGCGGCTGAACTTGGTGTGAAACAAGTTTTTAAAGTGAGTAATTGGAAAGGTATGTTAGATGTGGCAGGTTTTGTCAATCAATATCGAAACATGACGGAATTTACCTTTGGTGTGTACAATCCAGCAGGAACGATTTTGTCGTTAGACCCAAATTCTGATTTATACATTATGAAATGGGTTGGTTTCCGTGCAGAAAATGCAGAAGAAGCTCGTATTTGGGGTGCTGAAATCACGTTTGCGTCAGAAGGAAAAATCGGTGATGTCACGGTGCGTTCGTTGATTGGTTACAACTACATCAATCCGATTAGTTTGAATAAAGATTCAGTTTACAGAATGAATTTTTCGGATACGACAACGAATATGTTGAAATATCGTTTTAACCATTTGGCAAAAGCAGATATTGAGGTACTTTACAAAGGGTTTAGCTTAGGATTTTCGGCTCGTTACAACAGTTACATGAAAAACATCGACCGTATTTTTGAAGACGGTGTTTTGGGAATTGAAATTTTGACAGGCTTGAAAAAATACCGCCAAGCAAATGAAAAAGGCGCACTTGTTTTTGATGCTCGTTTGGGCTATGAATTTTTGGAACATTATCGTGTGAGCTTTATCGTTGACAACATTCTGAACTCGGAATATGTCGGCAGACCAGGCGATATTCGTCCGCCACGTTCGTTTATGATTCAAGCACAATTCAAATTTTAACAGCGTGAAAGTTTTAGGCGTTATTCCTGCACGTTACCATTCGTCCCGTTTTCTCGGAAAACCGTTAATTGACCTCAAAGGAAAGTCGATGATACAACGTGTTTATGAGGGCGTTTCCAAATCTTCGTTGATTGATAAAGTTATTGTCGCAACCGATGACGAGCGGATTTTTCAACACGTTCAAGCCTTTGGCGGAACAGTGATGATGACTTCTGCCGAACATACGACAGGAACGGACAGATGTGGCGAAGTTGCCGAAAAATTTCCCGAATACGATGTTGTTATCAACATTCAAGGCGATGAACCGTTGGTCGATTATCGTCAGTTGGAAGAATTAATCCGTCTTTTTGATAGTGAAAAAACACAAATCGGAACGCTCGGAATTAAACTAAACTCAGCGGAAGAGCTGCACAACGAAAATCGGATAAAAATTGTTCTCAACCATCAAAATCAAGCACTTTATTTTTCGAGAAGTGCCATTCCGAACACAGCAAAATACAAAACTGATGCGCTTGCCGAAAGTCATTTTTTGCGTCATATTGGTTTGTATGGTTTTCGCCGAAATGTTTTAATGGAAATTATCAAACTACCAATTACAACGCTCGAAACCTTAGAATCGCTTGAGCAACTGCGCTGGTTGTATTACGGCTATACGATAAATGTGGCGCAAACCACAATTGAAACGCCCAATATCGACACGCCCGAAGATGTGGAAAATGTGATGCGGTTGCTGTGAACAAGAAATTAATCGTAATATTGTACGAATAAAACCATGCAACGTAAATTTCTTTTAAATCTCATTCTGTTAATTGCTATCAATTTGTTGATAAAGCCTTTGGCAATTTTCGGCATTGATGCGCAGGTTCAAAACCGTGTGGGATATGAAGATTACGGCATTTATTTTTCGCTTTTCAACTTCACGTATTTGTTTAACATTCTGCTTGATTTAGGAATTACAAACTTCAATATCAAGAATGTAGCGCAATTTCCGATTTTGTCAAAACGCTATATTGGCAAGTTGATTTCGTTGCGAATTTTACTGTTTTTAGTTTATGTTGTATTGATTTTAACAGTTGGTTTTGCGATTGGTTTTCGAGGCGAACGCATAACAATTTTAAGTTTTTTAATTGTCAATCAGTTTTTGTTGAGCTCGATTTTATTCTTTAGGAGTTATTTTTCGGGAATGTTGAAATTTGCTTTAGATGCGTTTTTCTCCGTTTTTGACAAACTTTTATTGATTTTTATTTGTGGTTATTACCTCTACATCGACCAGTCGGCAACATTTTCTATCTATCATTTTATCTTTTCGCAGACCTTTGCGTACGTCATTTCGATAGTTGCAATTCTTTTATTATTATCGAAAAAAGTAGGTTTTCAAAGTTTTAAAGTTCGACCAAACTTTTCGATTGCAATTTTCAAAAAGGCTTTGCCGTATGCACTTTTAACACTCGCTATGACCGCATACACACGCATTGATGCGGTTTTACTCGAGCGCATACACCCAAATGGCGCATTGGAAACAGGAATTTACGCACAGGCTTATCGCATTTTGGACGCTTTTGTGATGTTTACGTTCTTGTTTAATACGTTACTTTTTCCGATTTTTTCCGCTTTACACGCCAAAAAAGAAGACATTCGATCACTTTTGATGACAGCGAGTAAACTACTTTTTACCTTGGCATTAGCTGTTGTGTTGGGAAGTATCTTTTTTGCGGAAGACATTTTATCACTTTTTTACAGCGAGTTAGACGAAACTTCGGTGCGTGTTTTTCAGTTGTTAATCATCTCATTTTTACCCATTTCGGCGATACAAGTTTTCGGAACGTTGCACACCGCAAGCGGAAATTTACGCTTTTTAAATGTGTTGTCACTTATCGGGTTTTTGGTTAGCGTTGGTTTGAATATTTTTCTAATTCCCGAATTTGGCGCAGTCGGAACGGCAGTTACGTGTATCGTCACACATTTGGTTATTGCGGTAGCTCAAATAGTTTATGCTAAAATGTATTTTCATCTAAAAACAGCGTGGAAAATGATTATATCGCTTGTTGCTTACGGTATTCTGTTAAGCGGAACACTCTATCTTTTCACATTCTCCGATTGGAATTTCGGAAGTAAAATCATCGTTTTTGGTGTTGTTTCGGTGGTAAGTTCTATTTTATTTCGTTTGATTGACGTACGAGAAATGAAGAAGTTTTTACAGCGTTAAATACCTATTACGATTTATCAACGTCATCTCATTTTCCCACAATTCATTATCTTTGACACATGAAACGATACGCACTTGTACTCGCATACAATGGTAAAAATTATTTTGGTTGGCAAAAACAACCTCATCAAATAACCGTACAAGAATGTATCGAAGAGGCTCTAACGAAACTCAACCGCACGCAAAAAGTGGACGTTGTTGGGTGTGGGCGTACCGACACGGGTGTTCATGCGGCAAATTATACCTTACATTTTGATTTTGATGAGATCACAGATTTACAAAACTTCACTTACCGCCTCAATAAAATATTGCCGAATGACATTGCTATTTTTGAAACGAAATTAGTTTCGTCAGATTTTCATGCACGCTTTGATGCTAAAAGCAGAACGTATCGCTATTTTTTACACACGACAAAAAATTGTTTTAATTACGAGCAAAGTTGTTATTTCGCAACACCTCTTGACATAAACAAGATGAACGAGGGAGCTACATTTCTACTCGGAAAAAAAGATTTTACGTCGTTTTCAAAATTACACACAGACGTAAAAACAAACATTTGTGACGTAAGCACCGCAAAATGGGTACAGGTAAACGAAAACGAATATTATTTTGAAATTACTGCCGACCGTTTTTTGCGCAACATGGTGCGAGCGATTGTCGGAACACTGTTAGATGTTGGTAGTGGAAAACTTCAACCACAAGCAATCGTAGAAATACTTGATGCTAAAGATAGATGTGAAGCGAGTGTTTCCGCTGCAGGACACGCTTTATTTTTGTGGAACGTAGCGTACTAAAAAAGCTCAACAATCTTTCGATTATTGAGCCTAATAACAAAATGGAAATTTATAAGAAAATCCCCTTTATTTTTTTGAACAGCTCGCTAAAGATATTATCCGATCAATGCTTCGTATTCTGATGCACTCAACAAACCATCTAATTCAGATGCGTCGCTGATTTTAACTTTAATCATCCAACCGTCGCCGTAAGGGTCTTTGTTTACTAATTCTGGGTCAGATTCCAACTGCGTGTTAAATTCTGTAATTTCGCCCGAAAGTGGCATAAACAAATCCGAAACTGTTTTTACGGCCTCAACAGAACCGAAAACTTCTTCTTTCGCAACTGTTTCGCCTTCTGTCTCGATTTCAACATAAACGATGTCGCCTAATTCACTTTGTGCAAACGCCGTAATACCTACGGTTGCTGTATCGCCTTCAACTTTTACCCACTCGTGGTCTTTTGTGTACTTTAACTCTGCTGGAATACTCATTTCAATCTCTATTTATAGTTTTGTGCAAATGTATATATTTTTTTGAATAAACAATGTTACTTGTGTTACAGTTTGCCGTCCGTAATTCGTAATTGACTATATTTGTACCGATGAAAGAAAATCTCGATATTCATACGCTCTATAAAACAGTTCTGCAAGCCATGCAAAAGGCTTCCGAGGCTATTATGACGATTTATGAAGAAGATTTTCAAGCAGAATACAAAGACGATGGAAGCCCTGTCACACAAGCGGATTTAGCATCTTCCGTAATTATCAACGACATTTTGGCGCAATTGGATTTGCCGATTTTAGGCGAAGAAGTGAAAAAAGCACCGTACGATATTCGCAAAAATTGGGATTATTACTGGTGCGTTGACCCTTTGGACGGAACAAAAGAATTTATCAAGAAAAATGGCGAATTTGCCATTAATATTGCTTTAATTCACGAAAATAGAGCTGTTTTTGGTGCAATTTGCTCGCCGATAACAAAAGAAGTAATTCTCGGAGGCGAAGATTTCGGTGTTTATACCGCACAATTAGACGACAACTATGCTTTATCCAAAGTCGATGCACAAAAGCAACGCAACGACATTGTGACGTTGATTATTTCACGCTCGCACTTTAACGGTTTTGCGCAAGATTTTGTCGAAAACCTAACCGAAAAATACGGCGAAATTGATTACAAAGGCAAAGGAAGTGCGTTGAAATTCTTTGATTTGTCAGACGGAACAGCAGATATTTACGCTCGTTTTGGTCCAACCATGGAATGGGACATTGCCGCAGGTCATGCGATTTTGAAACAGCTAGGTGGCGAAATTTTTCAAGTCGAAACCAAACAGCCGTTAAGCTATAATAAAGAAAGTTTGTTTAACCCACCGTTTATCGCTTATACTGCACCACTACTCAAAGACCTCGACTATGCAGAAAATTAAATTGATTTTGTGTTTTTTGCTCTTGTTTGAGATAACGGCTTTTTCGCAGTCAGCAAACTTGCTGATGAACGATTTTTACAAGCGTAATTTTCTTCAAAATTCGGGCAAAGAAGTTCACGAAAACCTGTATCCTGCCAACGAAACACAACTAAATTTACACTATCTTATTCGTGACACAAGTGTTTTGTACAGTGATTTTGCGGTTTGGTTGTTACAAAAGCATTGGGTTCAATTTCAGACAGATAAAGTTTCGCTAAACATCAGTCCATTGGTCGATTTTTCAATGGGCGATGATGTCAACCGCTCGAAAGTCGATAAGGCAAAACTTTTCCGAAACACACGTGGAGCGTTTATTTCGGGTGCTATCGGTCAGAAATTTTCGTTCTTCTTTAGCTTTGCCGAAAATCAAGCTCGTTTTATGAATTACGAAACGGACTATTTCAAGCAAAGTGGCGAACTTTATGTCAAAACAGGTGGTTACAATCGTGTAAACGCAACCATTCCAGGCGGAAGTCGTACCAAAGATTTTAAAGTTGATGCCTTTGACTACGCTTATTCTATTGGTATGATGAATTTTCAAGCGACCCAAAAACTGCGTTTTGAATTTGGAAACCAAGGAAATTTTGTCGGTTCGGGCTATCGTTCATTACTCCTTTCTGACCATACAATGAATGCCTTGGGCTTGCGTACAATTTATAAATTCAACGATAAATGGTCGTATCAATGGTTGTTGAAAAATCATCGGAATTTATACCGAAAACCAAAAACGAAGTTTGTTGAATCGCCGTATGAAAACAAAATTTATTCGGCTGTTTATTTGACTTACAAGCCTGTTAAAAACTTGGCTTTAAGCGTTTTCAGTGGTGCAAATGCACTTTTGGGCGACTCACTTATTCGACATTCGGTGCAATGGCAAAGTTTGATGCCCATTCCTGTTCTCAATACAGATTTGGCCTTGAAAAACAAAATTATGAACGGTGTCGTTGGTTTAAATTTAGAATGGGCGTTTGAAAAATGGCGACTTTACGGGCAACTTGTTACGGATAATGTGGCGAAAAAAACAACGTTTGCAGGACAATTAGGAGCGTATTATTTTAATGCGTTTGGCGTTAAAAATTTAACGTTACAGTTAGAAAGTAATGTTGTTCCGAAAGGCTTTTACGCTGACCAAAACAGCAAATTAAGTTACAGCAACGCACAAATTGCGCTTGCACACCCGAAAGGAAATAATTTTGCGGAAATTCTGTTCCGAACGCAGTACGAATGGAAACGTATTTACGCCGAATTTACAGGGGTTTATTACCACAATTTATCGAAAAGTAATTTGGGAGAATTAGGTTCAAATGCGGTAATTACGCAAGATTTAAACCCTATTTCTTTGGAGGAAAAATTGTACGCCACGCATTACGAACGTATCGAAGTTGGTTATCGTTTTAACCGAAAATACAACGGTACGGTATATTTCAGTTTTACCAATCGTTCACTTTTTGACGGCAATACACATTCCAAACAGCAATTTTTTATGGTCGGTTTGCGAACAAGTTTGTTTAACCAATATTTTGATTTCTGATGAAAAAGTTTGGTTGGATATATGCGTTTTTGGTTGTTCCGTTCCTAAGTTGGGGGCAAATTTCGCCTGCGGAAAACGAATGGATTGAAAATGGATTAGAACACAGTTCTGTTAAATCGCAATCGTTTGAAAATGTCGAAGAACTTTTTAAGACTTCCAAAAAAGTGTGGGACGTTTTTCCCGATGTTGTCGGAAGTTTTAGGAGTAATAATTTTAAAACACAACTTGGTGCAGGCGTGATGTTTGAAACAGGTTTTAAGAGTAAAATAGCGTTTCAAATGCGTTATGCGGTTGGTTATACGAATGCGCCGAATATGTTATACAGCCCAGATTTGCAAACCAAAGCGTATTTTACAAATAAACTTTCGTCTAAACCATTTAACGACAATTATTTATACAATGATTTGCGTTTTCGTTTTACCTATCGCCCGATTGAACAAATTGAAATTCAAACAGGAATTGACAAGCAACATTTTGGCGAGGGCGACCGCTCGTTGATGCTCGGACAACAAAGTGCGCCCAGTCCGTTTGTGAAATTGAAAGGCAGTATTTGGCGTTTGCAATATCATTTTTTACAGCAAGTTTGGTCGGAGGGAATGTTTACCAAAAATTATTTACCAAAAGGTGTAGCAACGCATTACATCAGTTATAAAGCGACAAAAAATCTGCACATTGGTATTTTTGAATCGGTTGTTTACGGTATGAAAGATACTTTGTATAATCGTGGAATTTCGCTTGAATACATGAATCCGTTTATCTTTTTCCGTCCACAGGAATATAATTTAGGTTCAACGGATAACGTGATTTTAGGCTTGGACATAAGCTATCAGTTCGGTAGAAACATGGTTTACGGCTCACTTATTTTAGATGAATTTTTATTGAAAGAAATTCGAGCGAGAAGCCGTTGGTGGGCAAACAAATATGCGGCGCAAATTGGTGTCAAATCGCATTTTAATAAAGATAATCACTTGTTTTTTCATCGTTTTGAGGCAAATTTAGTACGTCCGTTTACTTATACGCAAATTCGCCCCGATGTAGTGTATGCAAATGAAAATTTACCCTCTGTACACCCATTAGGTGCAAATTTTATCGAACTTTATGACGAATTAAATTGGAAATACAATCATTTTGATTTCACGGTGTTTTTGCAATATGCTTTGAAAAGTAACTACGAAGTAGATGAAAACAACGGAACATACACCGTTAGCAATGTTGGAGGAAACATTTATCTTCCTTATACCGACCGAAAAGAAGAATACAATTACAAAATCGGGCGTGGCGTTACCCAATGGCGATATATGATTGGTGCGCACCTCGCTTATGGTATTATGAAAGACAAATGGCAAGTGTTTATCGAACCTCGTTTAATCATTGATAAATTCGAGAAAAGTATTCATACAAACCCTTATTTTTCGTTGGGTATTCATCGTGCAATTGGTGCGAACAGAAGGAATTATTAGTGATTATAAGCCATTAAAATTAACATCATCAAGTCAACTATATGAGTAATTCACAATCCAAAACAAACTATTCGGCACTTTTGACCTTGGTCATGGTGTTCTTTTTTTGGGGGTTTATCGCCGCAGGAAACAGTATTTTAATTCCATTCTGTGGGTATTTTTTTGATTTAAACCATTTTGAAAGTCAATTAGTTGACTTCGCTTTTTACTTGGCATATTTTATCGGAGCAGTCATTTTGTATTATATCACGTATCGAATTTCGCAAAATCCAATCAAAAAATGGGGTTATCGTATGAGTATCGTCTATGGTCTGTCTTTGTCGGCGATTGGTGCGTTGCTGATAATTTTGTTTTTGAGTTTGAAAATTTTTGCAGGAATGTTATTTGGCTTGTTCGTCGTTGGATTGGGTTTTTCCATTCAGCAAACCGCTGCCAATCCATTTATGATTGCGTTGGGTGATGCAAAAACAGGCTCAAACCGTGTGAGTTTGGGTGGAGGAATTAACAGCATCGGCGGAACGTTAGGGCCACTTTTGGTTGGTTTTGCCTTGTTTGGTTCAACTTCTTTTGAGATTGAAAACATTTCACAATTGAGTTTATCAACCGTGATGTGGCTTTATTCGGGTGTTGGCTTGTTGTTTTTGTTGGTCGCAGGATTGTTTTACTTTTCTAAAAAATTGCCAAACCACGAAATGGACGGTCAAAAAGAAGATGCCTCGGAATTGAAAAAAGGCTTGCGAATGTTAGTTGCGATGACCGTTGTTGTGTTGGGATTGGTCGGTGTTATCTTTTTCTTGGACAATGTTTCTGTTTTAGACAAAAATAAACGTGAATTACTGCAATTAGCGTGTTTGGTAGCGTGCGTAGGAGCGGTTTTTATCTTTTTATTTTCAGCATTGGCGTATCCGCAGTTAATTTGGGGAATGGTGGCGATTTTTATTTACGTTGGCGTTGAAGTAGCGACAGGGAGTAATTTAAGTCACTTTATTTCGTCGCCGAGTATTGCCAATTTAGACCCACAAGAAACTACGAAATACGTTTCACTTTATTGGGGAAGTTTGATGATAGGACGTTGGGCGAGTGCGGTTTATGCGTTTGATTTATCCAAAAAAGCAGCAAATTTTTTAACGATTCTCATGCCGATTTTAGGTTTTGGCTTTGTGTATTTTTTCAATACGCTCAATGGCGATACTTATTTAGATGTTTGGGTGTATTTATTCTTCATTTTGATATTAATTATTGGATTTTTTATTGGGAAAAACAAACCTGCGTTGACACTTTTGATTTTCGGTTTATTGAGTGTTGTTTGCTTGCTCGTTGCACTTATTCCGTCTAACGAATTGGACGCTTTCGCCCATGCTGCTGGGTTGACAAGCGGTGCGACTATCACGATTTACTCAGTTATCGCAACAGGATTATTTTGTTCGATTATGTGGCCGTGTATTTTTTCGCTTTCCTTGGCAGGTTTGGGCAAGTACACCTCGCAAGGTTCGGCATTGCTCATTATGATGATTTTGGGAGGCGCAATTCTTCCACCGTTACAAGGCAAAATCGCTGACATCATCGATATTCAAAATTCTTATTTCGTTGGTGTTGTTTGCTTTATTTTCTTGACATTTTATGCGTTTAAAATGCGAAATGTTAAGTTGAGTTAGTATTTTTGCAAAAAATATTTTCCTATGAAAATTAAAGCGTGGATTCTTTTCCCGAGTATTAGCATCGTGCTGTTTGCCCTTGCTTTTTTCAGTTATCCGTTATTTGAGAAGTTAGTTACTTATTTGCTTGGCGATATTCCAATTATGGCGGTCAATGTTAAAACGGTTTTTAATTTAAAACTTTTGTTTGCTATAACATTTGCAAGCATTCCGCTGATGACAGGTTTGACAAATTTTTTATTCCAAATGAAAGGCAAATACACGTATTTTGTTTACCTTTCGATGTTTTTGTCCATGATTGTTTTTGGTGGTGTTCGGATTTACAACATCAAGGAAAACTACAGTTCAGAACGTTCGGGCATAAGTGAATACATTCAATTACAATATCCTATGGAAAATCTACAAATTGTAACGTTTATGTTTGTGGGCTGTTTAATTGGCTGTATTGTTGGAGCGTTATTTTTGAACAAAATTCAGAAAAAAGCAAAAAAATAATGGCTCATTCTGGCGTACAACCGAGTTCGGCGACGGCTTATCCCATTTTGTTGACCATTTGCATGGCGCATTTCATCAATGATTTGTTGCAAATTGTTTTACAAACTAATTTTCCGCAATTCAAGAGTGATTACGCATTGAGTTTTGCACAAATCGGCATGATAACGCTGACTTTCCAGATGACTTCTTCTATTTTGCAACCGTTTGTCGGCAATTACACGGACAAACACCCGATGCCATTTTCGTTTATGATAGGCATGACTTTTTCGTTGATAGGCATTGTCGCACTTTCCTTTGCGAATGATTATTATTCCATTTTAATTGCTGCAAGTTTAATTGGTATTGGCTCGTCCATTTTTCACCCCGAAGCATCGAAATTAGCATTTTACGCATCAGGTGGAAGACGTGGATTGGCGCAGTCTATTTTTCAAATTGGTGGAAACGCAGGAACAGCCGTTGGTCCACTGTTAATTACAGCGATTGTTTTAACACGTGGACAACGCTACATCAGTGTTTTTGCAATTTTTGCGGTCATTGGGATTGTCATTTTGTTTTTTGTTGGAAAATGGTATAAAAATTACCTCATCAGTCACAAACGCCAACTTAAAAAAGGTATGTCAATGGAGTTGGTTTTACCGAAAAAACAAATTCGTATTTCGTTTCTTATTCTGTTGATTTTAATCTTTTCCAAGCATTTTTATACCGCATCAATTACGAGTTATGTTCAGTTGTATTTAATCGACAAATTTCATTTCAGCATTGAAAAAGCACACGGCTATTTGTTTGCTTATTTGTTCGCCGTTGCTTTAGGAACGTTGATTGGTGGTCCAATTGGGGATAAAATCGGGCGAAAATATGTGATTTGGGCTTCGATTTTAGGTGTTGCTCCATTTACCTTAATGTTACCGTATGCCAATCCATTTTGGACGCTGGTTTTATTAATCGTGATTGGCATTATCATCGCATCGGCGTTTTCAGCAATCATTGTTTATGCGCAGGAATTACTACCTGGACGAACAGGTATGGTTTCGGGATTTTTCTACGGCTTTGCCTTCGGAATGGGCGGACTTGGCGCAGCAGTTTTAGGTAACTTTGCAGACATTTATGGATTATCTCAAGTTTTTCAGTGGTGTTCGTTCTTGCCGTTATTAGGACTTTTGACGATTTATTTACCAAATTTGAAGACAGAACAACATTAACATAAATTTTCGGAGCGGAAACAATATATATCTTTTCAAATAGTTATCTTTGTATTATATAAACTAAATTTTAGGTCACAACATGACAACACCAAAAAAACCAACAAATATTTTTATCGCCAATCTTGATTGGGAAATTACCTCCGCAGATTTAAAAGCAACGTTTTCAACTTTCGGTACAGTAGTATTAGCACACGTTGTTTACGATAGCAAAACACGTAAATCAAAAGGGTTCGGATATGTAGAGATGGAAGATGTAGAAGCTGCCGTATCTGCGATTCAAGCCTTGAATGGAATGGAAATTAACGGTCGTAAATTAGATGTGAAAATCGCATCGCCGAAAACAAACCGCCCACCGAAAAAAGAAGTTGTAGCGAAAGAAAAGCCACAAGGGAAAAAATTTTTCAAAAAACCATTCAACAAAGACGGTGAGAGAAAACCTTTTGTGAAGCGAACAGAGGGAACACCAAATTAATTTTGTGGATATTTCTATCGGAATAAGAAAATCGCAATTATTTAACAATTAAGTGGTTAAATAATCAAGTAATCATTTAACTTGTTGATAATAAGCTTTTTGTGTTATAGTAATTTAAAGAGTTCCTTGTCGAAAAACATTTCTATTTTTGAATCAAGTTACATATAATTTCATACATTTGTACGAAACCCTAAAAAAGTTACCTGTAAAAAAATGTAATGAATATTAATTTTAAATCTATAAATATGAAAAAAGTCTAACTATTTTATCATTTGTCTTACTAGCAAGTGTTGTCTTTGCTCAAAAACCTAAAAAGACATACGATTATGAGGTGTTTGCACGGGAAGTAATAAAAAGTTTAACGTTTGGAGTCGTTCGCTTTTATCCAAATGATTACGATTTACAAGCTATTTCCAAGACCAGCGGAAAAAGTATGGATCAACTGAGAGAGGAACGAGATGCATGTAAGCGAACTATAAATCCAGATATAAGTAATTTTGTAGCACTTAAAACGCCTGTCAATCCTATTTCTTTTGAATTAAATATTCATGAAGAAAGTCCATTCAAAAAAGCTGATATTACTATTTTTTCAGAATGGCAAGGAAAAAAATTAAGTTTACACTAACGAACTGTTATCAAACTAATTTAACGTGGCATTTGGGTGATCGTTTTTTATTTGAAGGAGAAGGTGTTTCTTCAAATAATATTGTTCAAGACTTACCTAAAAAACCGTCTAAATTTGAGGAGGCTAATATCGAAACGCGTGAATATGAAGAAAATGTTGAGCCTGAGTCAATACCTGTAATCGAAGAAGCTGAAGTTTTCTCAATCCCAAAGGGCTACGAAAAAATAGTGGGAAATTGGAAATTTAACAAAGCAATCAACGGTAATAGAGATGTAAGTGATGATTTGAAAGTACGTATATTAACATTGCACCCCGACGGAAAATATGGACATTGTTGGAATTAAAGAAGCATTTTGGCGTGTTGAAAAAAAGGGAAATACAGAAAAGTATAATATCGTTTTTACGACTGTTTTGAAAGACGGAATGACAATGACTGAAAGAAATGAAATTTTAAAATGTAGTTCTTCAGAACTAGAGTTTGGTAAATATGGATATTTGACGATTTCAAACAAAAGACCGTGACCTCTAACAAGAAATATACATATCCGAAATGAATAATTAAATGAAGGTTAATCATCTCGGTATTGCGTGTGAAAAAGTCAAAATAATCGTTTACTACGCATAGCTTTGACCTTTTTAATAGTTGAGTCATTTTGGAATTGTTCGTATTGTTCGGTTTCCATACCGACGAGGGCTACTTTTCCATTGTTGTCTGTGTGAATACCGAAACCATAGGTTTTTGTCAAAGGCGATGTCCGAAAACACGGTTGTCCTTTTGAGAAAAACTGTTGACGTGCTTGGTCGTATTCCGCCTGTGTTAAATCATTTCGGTCGGCAAAAACTTGAAACAACACCTCATCAGACGTGAATTTATAGGGATTTTCCGCTAGTAATGCGTATTGCATTTCGGCTATCGTTTTTTTATCTGCTTTTGACGGCGGTTTTGTTCCACACGCAACTTTTGTATCTTCTGCAACTTCAATGAATGTGTTGAAATAATTGGTTGTGTGAATTTTTCCCATATTGTTTTAAAAAGAAATTCCCACAGATTTTTCAACGAAATCTGTGGGAACTAAAAAAATATTATCGTACTAAAGTCACATTTCCACTAAACTGCTCCACATCGCCATACAAAGTCGTAACGCTAATACGATAGACAAATGTGCCAGAGTTCATCAATTTACCTCTGAATGTTCCGTCCCAACCTTCGGTCAAATCGTCTGAATAAAAGACTAATTCTCCCCAACGGTCATAAATGGACATCTGCATTTTAACCAAACAACGACCGTAAATTCTGAATATATCGTTATTTCCGTCTTGATTAGGCGAGAAGATTGACGGTACAAATGTTTCGCCACAATTTATTTTATAGCTGATACATACCGAATCTTTCAACGGACAAATACTAGGGTCTGTGCTGTTTAATATAACTGTATAACACGTAGCCTCTGTTGGTGTTGCCACAGGATTTGGACAGTCGTTGCAACTTAGCGTACTCGTCGGATTCCACGTATATAACACACCTGGAATATACGGCGACATAGTAACATTCAAATTAGTTGTTCCACCTTCGGTTACAGTCGTTGCAGATGCAGTTAAACTTGCCGTTGTTGCGAGCGGTTGACCTACGTTGTATGTCACAATTGTCGGTGGATTATTTGTACAACCATCTTTTGTTGCGGTAATTTGGTAAACAGCTGTTCCCCCTGCATTGTTATTCGCAAGTGTAATGTAATCGTCAATTGAATTTCCTGTTCCACTTGTTGCACCATTCGTATTATTATTCGTTGCTGTCCATTGAATCAAAGCATCAGTTGGGCTTACTGCAATCGTAATGTGTACACTATCGCCCGAACAAATTGATGTGTTTCCAATTTGCGCATTCACAATCGGACTTGGTTTAACATTAACTGTTTGTGTAATTGTATTAGAACATTGATTTGGGTCTGGAACAAATGTATAAGTCATCGTATTGTTATTATCAAAAGCAGGTGTCCACGCCCCTGTAATACCATTTGTTGATGTTGTTGGAAGTGCCATATTTGCACCTTGACAAATACTGTCTGTAATTGCAAAAATCGGATTAACTTGCGTACCAACATTAACCGTCATCGTCGTTCCGTTTGCACACTGACCTGAATTCGGCGTAAACGTGTAAGTTGTCGTTGCAGTGTTATTTGGAGCAGGCGACCACGTTCCGTTGATACCGTTTGTTGAGGTTGCTGGTAGTAATAAATTCGCGCCCGAACAAATTGGTCCAATAGGGTTAAATGTTGGAGTAACAAGATTGTTTACAACAACATTCATCGTCGCAACGTTCGCACATTGCCCTGTATTTGGTGTAAATGTGTATGTTGTCGTTGCGGTATTATTTACAGCTGGCGACCACGCTCCAGAAGTTCCGTCATTAGAAACGCTTGGAAGTGTTAAGGTTGCGCCCGAGCAAATAGGTCCAGGATTAGTAAACTGCGGATTTGTTGGGTTATTAACCGTAACCGTCATTGTTGCTGTTGTAGCACACGCACCACTCGAAGGTGTAAATGTGTATGTTGTCGTTGCGGTGTTATTAACTGCTGGCGACCACGTTCCTGCAATACCGTTATTAGAATTTGACGGTAATGTTAATGCGCCTCCTGAACAAATTGGAGCAATAGTGCTAAATGTTGGAGCTGTTTGATTATCCACTACAACTGTCATTGTTGCTGTTCCTGCACACACATTTCCTGCATCAGGTGTAAATGTGTAAAGTGTCGTTGCGGTGTTATTTACAGCAGGCGACCATGTTCCTGTAATTCCATTATTAGAATTTGTTGGCAATGTAAGTGTTGCCCCTGTACATATCGGACCAGGGTTGGTAAATGTTGGTGTAACCGTTGCATCAACTTGAACGGTCATTGTTGCTGTGTTGGCACACTGTCCCGTATTTGGCGTAAAGGTATAAAGTGTTGTTGCAGTATTGTTTACCGCTGGCGACCATGCTCCTGTAATTCCCTCTGCGGAATTTGTTGGCAACGTGAATGTTGATCCTATACAAATAGGACCAGGGTTTGTAAATGTTGGAGTAACCAAAGGCGTAACAGGTACGGTCATTGTTGCCGTAGTAGCACATTGTCCTGCATTTGGTGTAAATGTGTATGATGTTGTTTGTGTGTTATCTACAGCAGGCGACCATGTTCCTGCAATTCCATTGTTAGAGTTTGTTGGCAAGGTCAACGAAGTACCCGCACAGATTGTTCCAGGGTTTGTAAATGTTGGTGTTACTTGCGTTGACACCGTTACTGTAACTTGTGCCGTATTCGTACAGCCATTTGCAGCTGTTCCTGTGACAGTATAGGTTGTATTAACTGTTGGCGATACAGAGTGTGTTGCTCCTGCTCCTAATCCATTATCCCAAGAATAGGTGCTTGCACCTGTTGCAGTAAGTGTTGTCGATGTACCGCTACAAATTGTAACGTTACTTCCTGCACTAACGGTTGGCACAGTAAGTTGCGCATCATTTTGGAACGATGCAGGTGCAGAAATACACCCTTGGTCAACAGCTGCTATTTGGTAAGATGTTCCCAAAACTGCACCTGTAATTACACCACCTGCTCCAACTGTTGGTCCTGTTGGCGAAAAACCATACGTATAACTTGCATTGTAATTTGCGACAGAAGTTGTTCCTGCAGCTGTACACGAGGCTGGAATAATTGTCAAAACAGGCGCTGGTGGTGTTGGTTTAACAGGGTCGTTTATAAATGTCGCTGATGCAGTTCCACAACCTCCCGACGAAACATCTACCGTATAGTTTGTTCCTGCCGTTGTATTATTAATAACTCCACCTGCTCCGACTGTTGGTCCTGTTGGAACAAAAGTATAAGTGTAATTCGGGTCGTAATTTAAAATAGTCGTTGATTCGGGATTAGTACAATCCGCAGGCGAAGTTATTAAATTTGGCGCTGGTGGTGGCGATGTGCTTTTGACAACTGTTGTCGAGGCTGTACAGCTTGCATCAGCAGAATAGACAGCTGTTATAGTACACGTACTTCCGTTTGCCGCTCCACCATTAAACGAATAGGTCAACGATGAAGAACTCGACGGAAAAGGCGCATTAAACACTTGGCTTCCACCACAAGAAGATGAAACGGTTAACGTTCCTGTTGTAATCGTTGTTGAAGTATTAAAACTACCTGAAATGATTGAGTTTCCGTTTTGACAATTTGCAGTAGCGGTAAGTCCATTTATTGAACATGGAGTTGTTGTAACAATCGAGCAGTCTGTTGAGCCTGTTCCACTTGTTTGATTTAAGGTAATATTTCCCGAAGTATTGGAATAATTAGTCATAAGAACAATGTAGTATTTCCCTGCTTGTGCGGCAGGTGGAGTGGTACTTCCTACTGAAGTACTGCCACTCATTGGAGAACAGACACTATTGCTTCCACCACTAGTACCCAACGAAATTGTTTCTGTTGATGAAGCTGAATAACTCGACTGTATAGGTGTGGCGTGACTTGATATAGCAGCGCAACCTCCAGGTACATCATCAAATGGTCCCCACATTGCAAAGTCAACGTCTGTTCCAGTACCTGAACTGTTTGTCTGTTTTAAGGTCATTGTCATTGTTCCTCCTGTTCCTATTTTCATATAGTACCAAGACGGATTGGGAACAGAGCCTAAACAACCATAATTATAATTAGTGCCTGTCGGAGCTGATGTTCCTGTTTGGTTGGGAAAATTGTAATTTGTCCCCGAACAAAAAGGAGCGGCATTAGCACAACTATTCTGTGCTTGTACTTGTCCAAAGTACATCAAGCCTAAAAAGAATAAAAAAATCTGCGTGAATAAAGTCTTTTTCATGTTATCTGTTTTTAGTTAGGTAGTAATCTAATTAAATAATTTTCGCCGTAAATTCGGTAATATTCCGAAGAGCCGTCTTGTTTCATTATCCAAAAATATTTTAATGGATTGAATGTGTTAATGTCGAAGTTTGGCCCTTTGTCGTAATCCAAATCAATATTGTATTTATTTATCAACCCCAAAGTCGAAATCAGTGGATAATTTCCGTTGTCAAGTTCGGCTTTAGAAACCGTAATAACTTCAATGCGGTCCACAAACGCTTGATAAATCTCAAGGTGTTCAGGTGTTAAATATTGTGTTTGGTCGTTATAAACTTCTTTTGCAAATAATTGCACTTTTTGATTGTTCCAATCTAATTTGACTCTGTTTTGTCCCAATACAGGTAAGGCACAAACAAACAATAATAAAGATAACAAATTTCTCATAATCAGTTTTTTACAATGTAATTTATCGAATTATAGCAATAACCTCAATAGTTATTCTGCTGTAAAAATAACGATAAATTAAAATACAAGTTGCTTGTAATTAAAATTTTAGGCAAAATATTTTTCAACAATAACTATTATTAACCCGCAAAAACACAATTAAACCTTAACTTTGTAGCAAAAAAAATGAAAAATTTTTTAATTGTTGCGGTCACGACTATTGTTGGAATTATCATCGGCTATTTTATTCTGAAACAAAACAATCACTTGCAATTTTTACCCATTATCAACCCAATTGATGTCGATAGTTCGATGGTTGAAAGTTCGTTACAAGACAAAGGTGTTGGACATGTTGTACAACCTTTTTCATTTAAAGACCAACATAATCAAACAGTTACCAATGAACTTGTAAAAGGAAAAATTTGGGTTGCCGAATATTTCTTTACAACGTGTCAATCTATTTGTCCTGTGATGAATCAAGAAATGATGAACGTTCAAAAAGCATTTAAAAACGATGACAAGGTTAAAATTTTGAGTTTTACCGTTGATCCCGAAATAGATACGCCTGAAAAGTTAAATGATTACGCTAAAAATCATCATGCCGATGAAAATCAATGGTATTTTCTGACAGGAAAAAAAGAAGAATTATACGCTTTTGCTCGCCAATCTATTTTTGTTTTAAAACCTGCCGAAGCGTCGAATTTGGGCGATGCAGGAAGTGATTTTATCCATACCAATAATTTTGTTCTCATTGACGGTCAAGGGCGTATCAGAGGTTATTATGACGGAACGAACAGTGATGAAGTTAAACAACTAATTACAGATATTCGGACGTTGAAAAACGAAGAAGAAAATTGATATTTTAACATCAATCAGATGCAAAAACAAGCACTCCGTACTTTATATACTGCCAAAAGAAACGAGCTTTCGCAGGACACTATTCATCGGTTGTCACAAGAAATTACCACGCAAGTTTTTCAAAATTTTGACATTCGTAGCAAAACCGTGAGTTTATTTCTTACAATAAATACAAAGAAAGAAATCCAAACAGAATTTTTGTTGACAAAACTTTTGGCACAAAACAACGCTATTAGTGTTTCCAAATCAGATTTTACAACCAATAATTTACAACATTATTTGTACGAGGGAAATGAGCAATTGGAAATTTCAAAATTTGGTATTCCCGAACCAACGTATGGGCAAGAAATTACATCTGAAAAACTTGATTTTGTGTTTGTTCCCTTGCTTTGTGTGGACGAAAAAGGGTATCGTGTTGGTTATGGCAAAGGCTTTTACGACCGCTTTCTGTCGGCTTGCAGAAAAGACTGTGTTTTTATCGGTTTGAGTTTTTTTGAACCGATTGCAACGATTGAAGATAGGCACGAAAACGACGTTCCTTTACATTTTGTTGTAACTCCAACAAATGTGTTCCGATTTTAATGACACGATATAAAGGGAAAATAACGAAAATTCGCAATACAGTAAAAATTCTTGCGTTATTTTTAACCTTAGATACGATAATTGAAAATAACTTTGTATCTTTACTTGAATTATGAAGAAAATTTTAATTTTTACATTCTTTTTTGGTCTTTTTGCTGCAACAAAAGCGACGGCGCAAACTGATAAAGAAAAATATTACGACAGTACGATGATACAGCTGTATGGTGTGATTGTTTCAAGCGATAGTTTGTTCGAATTGCCGTATGCAACTGTCGTGAATAAGACAACTAAGCGTGCTACGATAAGTGATTATTATGGTTTTTTTACCATGGTTGTTTTCCCTGGAGATACACTTATTTTTGACTGTTACGGATTTCAAAAATCATCGTTTATCATTCCCGATACACTAAAATCCGATTCGTATTCGATTGTTCACATGATGATAGAAGACGGTGTTGTTTTGCCCCAAGTAACAGTTTATCCATGGCCGTCCAAAGAGGCTTTTGCGAATTACTTTATTAATATGGATCCTTACGATGATGCTTTACGCCGAGCACAACGCCAACTTTCGGGCGAGAATTTAGCGATTGCTTCCTCTAAATTAGGCACAGATGCTGATTATTCCTACGGAAATCATCGTATGCAACAGCAAACACGCCTATATACTAACGGACAAATTCCAACCTTAAACAACTTGCTAAACCCTGCCGCTTGGTCTAAATTCTTTAATGCGATGCGACAGGAAAAAGTGAAGAAACAACAGAAGAAGTGAGGTTCAAGTGAAGAGTTAGGAGTACAGATCACGAAGTAGTACCGCAGGTAGTTAAGGTAGTTTGAGTGAGCCCTCCAATTCAAAATTCATTAAACAAGTCGTATGAAAAAATTGATATATAGCCTATTCTGTTTGTTTGTGACGTTCGCAACGTTTGCGCAAGCTGATACAACAAAATATAATGAACCCTCAAAACAAATAGAAGATAGTATTTTTGTTGTTGTCGATGTTCTTGCGGAATTTCCAGGTGGTAAGGAAGCATTGTTCAATTTTTTTGCAGACAACATTAATTTACCTTCTATTGTTGTAAAAGATTCTTTAAGTGGAAAAAGTATTATGAAATTTGTAATAGAAATTGACGGTTCTTTTTCAAACGTTGCCGTTATAAGACGAATGGAAGGTTGCCCTGAATGTGATGCAGAAGTTGTACGAGTTATGAAAATGATGCCAAAATGGAGTCCCTCCAAGAAAAATGGGAAACTCGTACCGAGTTATTTTACCGCTCCGTTTGAGTTTTCGTATAAGTAAAAGTTATTATTTTTGTCATGTATTAAAAACAAGTCGTATGAAAAAGCTAATATATAGCCTATTATGTTCACTTGTAACCTGCGCAACATTTGCACAAGCCGACACAACAAAACGTGATGAAGTTCCAAAAACTCCCTCTGGAATAATCGAAGATTTTGGTATTCCAGAAGTCATGGCAGAGTTTCCAGGTGGCAGAAAAGAAATGGTTAAATTTTTATCGGAGAACATCAAAGTACCAACCGTTGTGATAAAAGATTCTTTAAATGGACAAAGCGTTATTAAATTTGCCGTAGAAATTGATGGTTCTATTTCAGATATTATACTTGCTAGAGGAATGAAAGGTTGTTCTGAGTGCGATGCAGAAGCAATCCGTGCTGTAAAATTGATGCCCAAATGGATTCCTGCCGAGTTGAGTGGAAAGCCCAAGCGCTCTTATTATGTTCTTCCAATTAGATTTAAAGTTTTTTAACTACCTATGATTGATTTTGAAGAAATACACACTTTTTGTCTGTCGTTAGACTTTGTAACAGAAGATTTTCCATTTGATGCTTCAACGCTTGTGTTTCGGGTTGGTGGAAAGATTTTTGCACTAACCGATGTCGATAATTGTACGTCCATAAATTTAAAGTGCGACCCCGAAAAAGCCATTGATTTACGTGAACGTTATCCGTTTATCACGGCAGGTTATCACATGAACAAAAAGCATTGGAACACCGTACAACTCGACCCCGATTTGAAAATGTCACTCTTAAAGGAATTGATTGAACATTCGTATCAGTTGGTTTATAAGAGTTTGAGTAAGAAACAAAGGGACGAATTGAAATAAAAAAATCCCAAAATCAACGTGACTTTGGGATTTCTGAAAAGGTCTTTTCTACTTAAAACTTAATCTCGTAAGGCATACGCATTTGAATACCAAATCTGCTTTCAAGTTTTTTGATTTCTTTATAATAACTCATTAATTCCGCAGGGATTTTTGCATCTTCGTCTGTTGAAATTTCTTCGTCTTTGAGCATTTCCAACAGCGAAGTCAAGTCGTTGTCTTTCACTTTTGGATATACCACAACAGGTAAATCGCCCACTTGTTTTTTAGCGTAATTCAACGTCGCAACCAAACCACCAAATTCGTCCACTAAACCGATGTTTTTAGCATCTGTTCCAAGCCAAACACGTCCTTTTGCAAGTGCTTTTACACGGTCTTTTGACAATTTTCTACCGTCTGAAACACGTTGGATGAATTGTTCATAAATGTCGTTTACATTACGTTGAATAATTGCCAATTCTTCGTCCGAAAGTTTTTTCATCAACGAAATATTTCCGAATTTGTTGGTTTTCACGCCATCAAATGTAATTCCCAAATGTTTGTTTAGCGCATTACCGAAATTCGGAATAACACCAAAAACACCGATAGAACCTGTGATTGTTGTTGGGTCGGCAAAAATACGTGTTCCTG
>DAOMPZ010000009.1:0-5657 GCA_035445045.1 Crocinitomicaceae bacterium
ACAGGCGGAACGCAACCTTATACATATACGTGGTCGAACGGTGCAGGAAGTCAAAATGTTGAAAATGTCGCAAGTGGAAATTACACTTTAATCATCACAGATGCAAGTGGTTGTAAAGATACCGCCAATGTTTTATTGCCTGCCTCTGCTGGGCCAACCGTTGTTGTAAATTCAACGCCCGATTCATGTAATTTGAATGTCGGAACAATAACAGTAAGCGTTACAAATGGTTTACAACCTTATTCTTATACATGGTCGAATGGTGCAACAACTGCAAATTTGAACAACGTTTCCACAGGGAATTACTCTGTAGAAGTGAAAGATGCCAATAATTGCGTGGTCACAACTTCTGTGGTAGTTGCTGAAAATGCTTGTCCGCAAAATCCAACTCTACCAAACACGTTGCCGTCTGTACTTGAAATGCCCAATGTGTTTACTCCAAATGCTGACGGAAAAAACGACAGCTATCTTCCTGCTTTTCAACAAAATATCACAGTACAGTCATTTGTGGTTCTCAACCGTTGGGGCAACGTGATGTATGAAAACGATGTGGAAATCTTATGGGACGGAAAATCAAACGGTAACGATGCTGTGTCAGGAACGTATTTTTACCTTGTTCGATATACAACGTATCTAAATGAAGAAAAAATACTCCACGGATTTTTTCATTTACTGAGATAATTTTTGACCTTTAAAACTCAGGTTATTAAGTCTAAAAAAACCGCTCAAGAAATTGAGCGGTTTTTTTGAAATCATGAAAAATTCAAATTATTACTCTAAAGTAATTTTTTTAATTACCGCTTGACCATTTACCGAGATTTTCACTAAGTACATTCCTCGTGCATAATTTTCAGTAGAAATAAGGTTGTTTGTATTTGCTGAAAGATTGATATTGTCAACAATTACTTTCCCTTCCAAATTCATAATTTGAGCCGTTGCATTTTCGCTAACTGTGATTGTCACATCGTTTGTTGCAGGTACAGGGAATAAGTTTACGTTAAATGAAACAACATCATTTAAACCTAAACACTCGTCCACAGTGATTGAACGTGTTTCGCTGTTAGAACAACCATTTTCAGTAACGCTATACGAAACGCTGTGTGTGCCTGCTCCTGCTGTTGTAGGATTGAACGAACCATTTGACACTCCAGCTCCTGTGAAATTACCGCCTGCTGGTGTTGCAGAAAGTGTGATTGCATTGTAGTTTACACAAATTGTTGCTGGCATTGTAAACGTAATGGCAGGGATTGCTTTTATTTCTATGTTTTGTGTCGCTGTAGCTACGGCACAACCGTTGGTTTCATTCACTGTGTTTGTTACCGTGTATGAACCAGCTGGAGAATTAGCCAAATCAATTTCACCTGTTGTTGGATTAACTGTTAAACCTGTTGTAGCGGAGAATGTTCCTGCTGTTGCCCCTGTTCCTAACACTACTGTCGGGTTAAGGTCATTTTTACAATAAGCACTATTGGCATAAGTAAAATCGGGTGTTTCTACATTGCTAACTGCGATGGAAATTGTTGCAGCAGTTGTACAACCATTTTCTGTTACACTGTATGTAATCGTATGATTTCCAACACCTGCATCAGCTGGGTCAAAGTTATTTCCAGTTAAGCCATTTCCTGAAAAAGTTCCTGTATTTGGTGTAGCATTTAAAGTAACCGCAGATGCAGTTACACACAATGGTGCAACCGCATCAAGTGTAACAGTAGGGTTTGCGTTCAACGTAACGGAATATGTTTGAACATCTCCTGGGCAAGAACCTGATGGTGAAATAGTGTTTGTAATCGTATAAATTCCTGCTATGGAATTAGCTAAATCAATTTCTCCTGTTGTTGGATTAACTGTTAAACCCGTCGTTGAACTAAACGTTCCTGCTGTAGCACCAGTTCCTAAAACCGCTATTGGATTAGCATCATTCAAACAATAAGCATTTTGTGCAAACGAGAACGTTGCATCAGCGGTGTTACTTACAACAGAAATTGTTTGTGTTGTTGATGAAGTACAAGCACCATTTACAATCGCATATTGAACGGTATAAGTTCCTGCCGTGGAATTAGCAAAGTCAATTTCGCCAGTTGATGTACTCACAAAATTCAACCCCGCAGGCGTTGCACTAAATGTTCCGCCATTCGTAGTTTTCGTAGGTGTTTCATTTGTAGCAGACTCACAGAAAGTTGTAACGCTACCATACGAGAACGTTGCATCAGCAGGATTGTCTATCGTTATACTTGCTGTTTTTTGCACAAAACAATCCTCGGATTGAAACCCAAGCATATACTGAAATGCAGGTGTATGAGTTCCTGCGGTAGTGTATTGATACGTTGTAGGGTTTGTGTATAAAAACGGATTAGGGTTACTTATTCCATTCGGAAGTGTAATTACTGTTGCATTTGTCTGTCCTACATTAAAATAGTCTGAGAATGCACTCCAATTCAAAAAACGATTGGTTGCTGCACTTGCAGGCGATACGGTTGCATTCAACGTGACATTTGTATTGGTACAACCACTACTTGGTGTTGCCGTAAAAGACGGAACGTCCATATCATACGAAACAAAAGGGTGTACTATCATATCATAGTCATAATTTTGACCAATACTTTGATAAAGACTTTTTATAGTAGAATACCCTGAACCAAAATTTGCGTAAAGAAGTTGTTCATCAAAAGTAGAACTCACAGCAATATCGCTAATATATGCCTTAATCTCTGTTGCTGTAATTACTTTCAATTCGATAGCAAAATCACTACTAAGACTAATCGGCGTAGCAAAATTTGCTGTGTAATACTTCAAGGTAGTATCTGTCGCTGCCGCAATAGTAAAGTCAAGACTTCCTAAAACCGTGCCTGTTGGTGTGCCTACACTATTTAATTGTAAAATGGAATACCGTATTGTTACATCATTATTCAAATCGGGTGTTGTTTTTCCGATGATAAACTCAAGCCCATTAATTTTTAAAGGCGTATTTCCTGTTTTATAGACTTGAGCAACAGAGAAAGTATTATCATATACATCATAATAAAAATTACTTGAATTATTTACCTGTTGTTTCGTATAAGGATAACCCAACGTATCAACACACCCAATAGCTTTTGGTATAAACTTATTAGTAACAAAACTTTTCGAGGCGTTTAGTTTATTTGTTTTCATTCCCTCGATAGGATTTTCTACCTTGTGAAACTCTGTACTCAATGCTGGTGTTGTTTGCAATTCACCGATTGGTTTCACATTAACTGTTTGTGCACTTGCTCCCCAAGCCCCAAACAAGCATAAAAATGCTAGGTAACTTTTCTTCATAAGATTCAATTTTATATTTAAACGTAGTGAATTTACGCTTTTTTGTATTACAGTATTTAAAAAAATTGTTAATTCTTTTGTTAAATAAAAAAAGGCGATGTCCAAAAAGTGGCGAACTGCTGCGTTGTTTTACCTTCGGTGCATACTTCGCAAGTCAAATATAAGCAAAAGTCATGTACGTTAGTACACTCCTTTTACTTCATTTTCAACGCCTTGTATTTCATCCATTTTTGAACATCTTAAAATCAAAAAGAGGGTGTCTGACTTTTCGGACACCCTCTTTCAAAATAAGAAATACAAAATTTCTTTTATTTCACTAATTTCATTTCGTCAATTAAATTCGTTGCGCCGTAGCATTTATCTACTAACCACAAGATGTAACGAATGTCAACGGAGATGGTGCGTTGCAAATTCGGTTCAAAATAAATATCACCTGACATTGCTTCCCAGTTTCCGTCAAAAGCTGTTCCGATTAATTCGCCTTTTGCATTGATAACTGGCGAACCTGAATTTCCTCCCGTGATGTCATTATTCGACAAGAAATTAACGTACAACTGACCTTTTTCAGCGTATTGACCATAATCTTTTTTCGCATAAACTTCTTTCACACGTGGGTCAAGGATAAACTCAAAATTATCGGGATTTTCCTTTTTAACCATTTCGTCAATCGTTGTTCTGTAATCGTGTTTTTTACCTTGATTGGTTGTGTAAGGCAACACTTTTCCATACGTCAAACGCATCGTTGAATTAGCATTTGGCGCATACGTTTTGTTTTTGTACATCGCTCGTAAAGCCTCTACAAATAAACGGTTTGCGGTTGCTAATTTGTCATTTGCTTCTTTCACGACATCAGTCATTGTTTTGTTGTAACCTTCGTCAATGTTTTTAACGAAAATCACCAACGGGTCTGATGCAATTGCTTTTGCGTCAAAGTTTTTTGCAAAATTATCGTAACGCTCTTTTGACATGAAAATCGAATTTGTTTTCATACGAGCAACAAACGCATTAATCGCATTGTCATTCATATTCGCCAACATTCCCGAACGTTGGTCGGCTGGAACATCTTTTAAATACATTTTCAACACTTCTTTTAACGTTTCAACTTCCAAATCCATTAAACGCTCGCTGTAAAACTCTGCTGCACGTTCTTCTGCCATTGCTTTGTAACGTGTTGCCATTGCATCGTTTCCTGACAATTTAAAATCAGCATATAATTTATGAATATACGCCAACAAGTTAATGTCAACTTGGAACATAAATTCACTGCGGTAAACTTTAGAGTAAATCGTTTTGTCTAACACTTTATACGCATTTTCCATATCTGAAAGTACGTTTTTGTACTCCGATTTGTCAGCAATATAGTTGGTAAAATCAGCCTCAATTTTTTCTTTTTTAGCTTTTACTTCGTTGTTTTTCAATTGCTCCGATTGACCAATAAAATATTTCCAATAGTTCGCAACTTGTGCGTGTTTTGATGAATATTTCAAACGAACAGCTACATCTTTATCCATGTATTTGTCCATTACGTCCAATTTTTTACGACGAACTTCCACGATTTTTGGTTGCTCTAAATTAATCGCTTGCTCTACACCAAAAGACGTTAAAAAACGATTCGTTCTACCAGGGAAACCCATTATCATGGCGTAATCATTCTCTTTAATACCTTTGATAGAGATAGGTAAACTTGCTTTTGGTTTGTACGGAACATTCGCCGTATTGTAGTCCGCAGGTTTGTTGTCTGTTCCTGAATAGATACGGAACATGGAGAAATCGCCTGTATGTCTTGGCCACATCCAATTGTCTGTGTCGCCACCAAATTTCCCAACAGATTGAGGAGGTGTTCCAACTAAACGCACGTCTTTAAATGTTTCTTTGACGAATAAATAAAATTCATTTCCTTCGTAAAAATCTCTAACAAACGCTTCGTAATGTGTGCCTTCAACAGCTTGTTCTTCTAATTTTTTAGAAATTTCAGCAATTTTTTTACGACGTTCTGCCAATGTCATTCCGCTGTTTAATTCTTTCAAAACTGTTGCGGTAACATCTTCCATGCGCACAATAAACGTTGCTGTCAACCCTGGAATGGCAATTTCTTGGTCAAAACTTTTCGCCCAAAAACCATTGTCTAAATAATTGTGTTCAGGTGTTGATGCTCCTGCGATGGCATCGTAACCGCAATGGTGATTTGTTAAAATCAACGAGCTGTTTGAGATAATTTCGCCTGTACAAAAACCACCGAACGAAATAACTGCATCTTTTAGCGAGGATTTGTTGATTGAATAAACTTGTTCCTGTGTTAGTTTCAGTCCGTTTTTCTTCATGTCGGAATAATTTCTTCCTAACATAAACGGCAACCACAT
>DAOMPZ010000009.1:5667-13342 GCA_035445045.1 Crocinitomicaceae bacterium
GTACCTTCTCTTTCGGGAACTGGTTCAGCAACCACATTCCTTCATCTGCTTTGGCAACTTGCTGTACAAAAAGTAACGATGCAAGTGTTAACGCTTTAAACGTAAATTTTTTCATTGTATAATCTAGTTAATAATCTAATAATAACCGATAAAATTAATGGTTTTTTGGAGATTAATGGCAAAATGAAGAAAAAAAGCTTACAAAAATTGCTTGCGTTCTTCAATCGTTGGAACGTAACATTTTTCGCCCATCAGTTTTTTACGGCGTTTAGCGATAAAATCATAAACCTTATCCGTGACAAAAACGGGCATAAATCGGAAAATACGCAAGGCACGAATAGGATATTTCAAATCTTTCGCCAACGCAAAAAATCCTTTTGATTTGAATGTCAGTTGTTGCTCGTTGAGGTAATAAAAAGTGGATAAATCAATTTTTTGATGCAACTGATTTTCTAAAATATCCTGCGCCACTTCCGATTGTAATGCTGCAAAATAAAAAGTTGGTGTTTTTTCGTATTTTAGAATAAACCCAACAATCCAATTGCAAAAACCGCAATCGCCGTCATAGAAAATTATTTTTGAGGGACGTGTTTGCATGAATTACATTAACGTTCAACTTCTTGAATGCTTTCCGCTTTTTTCTTAGCAAGGAAACCTTTGATGTCTTCAAAATGTTCAATGACACGTTTGTTGGTAAATTCAAAAACTTTTTCAACCAATCCGTCTAAGAAATCACGGTCGTGAGAAACTAAAATAACTGTTCCGTCAAACGCTTTTAAAGCATCTTTGATAACATCTTTAGTTTTTAAATCCAAGTGGTTGGTTGGCTCATCGAGAATTAAAACATTGTATGGTTCTAACAGTAATTTGACCAACGCCAAGCGTGTTTTTTCTCCTCCCGAAAGCACTTTTACTTTTTTGTCGATGTCGTCGCCCGAAAACATAAACGCTCCCAAAATATTCTTGATTTGCTTTCTGATTTCGCCCTCTGCGATGCGGTCAACGGTTTCAAAAATGGTTAGATTTTCGTCCAACAAAGAGGCTTGATTTTGCGCAAAATAACCTACTTTAGCATTGTGTCCGATTTCTGCTTTTCCGCTATCGGCTTTTATTTCGCCCATAATCAGTTTGACCATGGTTGATTTTCCCTCGCCATTTTTTCCTATCAACGCTACTTTTTGCCCTCGTTCAATGACCATATCCGCATTTTTAAAAACAACGTGCTCATCGTAACTTTTTGACAAATCAGAAACTGTTACAGGATATTGACCTGTGCGTATAGCTGGTGGGAATTTTAAGCGCAAAGCAGATGTATCAATTTCATCAACTTCGATGATGTCCAATTTTTCCAACATTTTTACACGTGACTGAACTTGTAATGTTTTGGAATATGTACCTTTGAAACGTTCGATAAACTCGGTTGTTTCGGCAATAAATCGTTGTTGCTCTTCGTATTGTTTTTGTTGTTGCTCACGACGTTCTTTGCGCAACTCCAGATAATGAGAATAATTTGCTTTGTAATCGTAAATTCTTCCCATCGTCACTTCGATTGTACGATTCGTAATGTTATCGACAAATGCACGGTCATGCGAAATGACAATCACACCTTTTGCAGCGTTTAGTAAGAAATCTTCCAACCATTGTATCGACTCAATATCCAAGTGGTTGGTCGGCTCATCAAGCAAGATTAAATCGGGTTGTTTCAATAGAATTTTAGCCAATTCGATACGCATACGCCAACCTCCCGAAAATTCCGAAGTCGGACGGTCTAAATCTTCTTGCGTAAATCCCATTCCTTTCAAAACTTTCTCGACAGATGCTTCGTAGTTTGTGTCTTCAATCGAATAATATTTTTCGCTCAACTCCGAAACACGCTCGATTAAACGCATATATTCATCGCTTTCGTAATCGGTGCGCACCGTTAGCTCATGGTTGATATGTTCAATTTCGTCACGCATCGCAAAAATTTCCGTAAATGCTTTTGCTGCTTCTTCTCGAACAGTTGCATTGTCTTCGGTCAATAAATGTTGTGGTAAATACGCAATAACGGCATCTTTTGGCGCATTGATAGAACCTTTGGTTGGCTTGTTAATTCCTGCGATAATTTTCATCATCGTGGATTTTCCAGCACCGTTTTTTCCCATTAACGCAATTTTGTCCGTTTCGTTAATTGCAAAACTCACATCGCTAAAAAGTGTTCGTCCACCAAACTCAACCGCTAATTCATTGACTGTAATCATATCGAAAATTTGGCGCAAAGATAACTTTTTTAGACAGAAGATGAAATAGGCAGAAGATAAAAGACATTAGATGACTTTATGATTTTAGGACATTATGACGTTATGCCGATTTTTTGTGAAACCTAATTTTCCATTATTTACTCACGTCCATCACATCTTTTATCTGAAAAAAAACACTTTTTTTACATACTTCCAATAATTAGCCGTATCTTTGCACCCTAAATTTTTAATTATTATATGACCTTTAGTGAATTAGGGCTAAGGGAAACAGTGCTTCAGTCGATAAAAGAATTGGGGTTCGAAGCACCAACTCCCATCCAACAAAAGGCGATTCCTCACTTATTACAGATTAATAGTGACTTTGTTGGACTAGCACAAACAGGAACGGGAAAAACAGCAGCATTCGGTCTGCCATTGATTAACAACATTACTTTTCAAAAATCGTTGCCACAAGCACTGATAATTTGTCCGACAAGAGAGCTTTGTCTGCAAATTACAGGTGACTTAGAGAAATATGCTAAAAACGACCCACACATTCGTGTCGTTGCAGTATATGGAGGAGCAGATATTCGTCGTCAGATGAGAGAGTTAAAGGAAGCGACAATTATCGTTGCGACACCAGGAAGACTTTGTGATTTGATTGACCGAAAAGCAGCGAAATTAAATGAAGTTGCAACGGTTGTTTTGGACGAGGCGGACGAAATGTTGAACATGGGGTTCAAAGAAGATATTGATCGTATCTTAGAAGACACGCCAGAAGACAAAAATGTATGGTTATTTTCAGCAACAATGCCGCAAGAAGTGGCTCGTATTGCTAAAACGTACATGGATAAACCGTTAGAGGTTGCCATCGGACACAAAAACCAAACGAATGAGAACATTGAGCATATCTATTATTCCGTTAAGGAAAAAGATCGTTATGCTGGACTAAAACGTTTGATTGACGTAAATCCCGATATTTTTGGGGTGGTGTTTTGTCGTACACGTACAGAAACACAGTCAGTTGCTGAGAAATTAAGCAAAGACGGTTACAACGCAGAACCTTTACACGGTGATTTGTCACAAGCACAACGTGATAACGTAATGAAACGCTTTAGAGAGCGCACATTGCAATTACTTGTTGCGACAGACGTTGCCGCTCGTGGTATCGATGTGGATAGTATTACGCACGTAATCAACTATAATTTACCTGATGACATCGAAAACTATACGCACCGTTCTGGTCGTACAGCGCGTGCAGGTAAAAAAGGACAATCGTTGGTGTTGATTAATACCAGAGAAAACGGTAAAATCAGAGCAATCGAAAAACAAATCCGTACGAAATTCACGGTAGGCGAAATTCCTTCACCTGAAGTTATTTGTGGGATTCAACTTTCGAGCTTAATCAACAAAGTGAAAGCTGTTGAGGTAAAAGAAGAAGATATTGCGAAGTTTTTACCGCAAATCATGGACGATTTTTCAACACTTTCTAAAGAAGAAGTGATTAAGAAATTCATTTCGGTTGAGTTTAACCATTTTATCGAATATTACGAACGTGCAGGAGATTTGAATGCTAAATCAGACAGAGGAAGTGACAGAGAGGAACGTTTTGGTAGAGATAGAGACCGAGGAGATAGAGGCCGTGACAGAAGAGATAGAGGCGACAGAGATGATGCTGACAAAACACGTTTCTTTGTTAGCTTAGGTAAACGTGACGGATTAAACCCTGGTGGTTTGTTGCGTGTTATTTGCGATGCGACAGGTTTGAAATCTGCGAATGTTGGAAAAATTGACGTTTTACCTTCTTTTAGTTTCTTCGAGGCTGATAATAAATATGCGGATTCTATCCTGAAAGAAGTGAACGGTGTTGAATACGAAGGAAATTCTATCAGTATTGAAATCACGAAAAAAGAACGCAAAGGCGGAGGAAACAGCGGTGGCGAAAGACGTAGCGGAGGTTTTGGAAACAGAAGTGGCGGTAGTCGAAACAGCGGTGGAGGTCGTAGTGGTGGAAGAGATGAATTCCGTGGTGGTGGAAGAAGTCGTAGCGAACGCCCAAGAAGTGGTGGTGGCGACCGAAGAAGAAGTAAATCTTATTAAAATCAAAACAATAATTGAAATTCTAAAAATTTAGTTGTCAAAACTTGGCGAGTAGATTTTTAGAATTTTATAGAAAGTAGAAAATTCTATATGGAAATTAGAAACATTGCAATTATAGCACACGTTGACCACGGAAAAACAACATTGGTTGACAAAATGATTGAAGCAGGACACGTTATCAACGAACGTGATAAGCCAACAGGTGAATTAATTATGGACAACAACGACCTTGAGCGTGAACGTGGGATTACGATTGTGTCCAAAAACGTATCTGTACTTTATAAAGGTACGAAAATTAACATTATCGACACTCCTGGACACGCCGATTTTGGTGGCGAAGTAGAGCGTGTGTTGAACATGGCAGACGGCGTTTGTTTGTTGGTTGATGCTTTTGAAGGACCGATGCCACAAACACGTTTTGTATTGGGTAAAGCACTTTCAATGGGGATTAAACCTTTGTTGGTGATTAACAAAGTTGATAAAGAAAACTGTACGCCCGATGAGGTTCACGAAAAAGTATTTGATTTGATGTTTGAATTAGATGCGAACGAAGACCAGTTGGAATTTCCCACAGTTTACGGTTCGGCAAAACAAGGTTGGATGTCAACGGATTACAAAAAACCGACAACGAATATTGATGCGTTGTTAGACCAAATTTTAGAATACTTTCCACCACGTAAAATTGAAGAGGGAAATACGCAAATGTTGATTACTTCGTTAGATTATTCTTCGTATGTTGGTCGTATTGCTATCGGTCGTTTGTCGAGAGGTGTGATTAAAGAAAATCAACAAGTTATCGTTGTAAAATCAGACGGAAAACAAGAAAAACACCGCTTGAAAGAAGTGTTTGTTTTTGAAGGTTTGGAACGCAAAAAAGTAGCCGAAATTCAAGCAGGCGATATTTGTGCTGTAACAGGAATTGAAGGTTTTGACATTGGCGATTCGATTTGTGATTTTGAAAATCCAGAGCCACTTCCAACGATTAAATTGGACGAACCAACAATGAGTATGTTGTTTTCTATCAACGACTCGCCATTCTTCGGTAAAGAAGGAAAATTTGTAACTTCTCGTCATATTCAAGAGCGTTTGAACAAAGAGTTGGAAAAAAACTTGGCGTTACGTGTGCAAGAAACAGACAAAGCCGACAAATGGATGGTTTTCGGACGTGGTGTGTTGCACTTATCAGTTTTGATTGAAACGATGCGTCGTGAGGGTTACGAATTGCAAGTTGGTCAACCACAAGTAATTATCAAAGAAATTGACGGCGTTAAATGCGAACCAATTGAAGAATTAACGATTGACTTACCTGAAGAATTTTCGGGAACAGCCGTTGAGGCGGTAACGAAACGCAAAGGCGAAATGAAAAACATGGAACCGAAAGGAAACCGTATGATTTTGCAGTTTGAAATTCCGTCACGTGGTATTATTGGTTTGGGAACATACATGATGACACAAACGGCAGGACAAGCGATTATGAACCATCGTTACATCAATTACCAACCGTATAAAGGCGAAATTCCAGGGCGTTTGAACGGCTCGTTAATCAGCATGGAACAAGGACAAGCTATTCCGTATGCGTTGAATAACTTACAAGAGCGTGGAAAATTCTTTGTTCACCCGAACGAAGATGTTTACGAGGGCGAAGTTATCGGCGAAAACTCACGAGCAGGCGATTTGGTAGTAAACGTTACAAAAACGAAAAAATTAACCAATATGCGTGCATCAGGTTCGGACGACAAAGTGAAACTTGCGCCACCGAGAGTTTTCAGCTTGGAAGAGTGTTTGGAGTTCATTCAATCGGACGAATACGTAGAGTGTACACCGAAAAGTTTGCGCTTACGAAAAATTTTATTGAAAGAAACCGATAGAAAAAGAGCAGGTAAGTAAGTTTTGACATTAGGACGTTAGGATATTAAGACATTAAGACGAAATCCAACCTCAAAATACATTCAATAGGCAGGCGGTTTTAACCCCTGCCTTTTTTGTGTCGGAAATTTTGCCTTTCGACTTTAAAAAATCATAGCCATAAATTTCGTAAATTCGCAGGCAGATATTTTATTTGAACGATGAGCAATAAAAAACGAGTTAGCGAAGGAATTAAAAGTGTAGTTTCTACTATGATGGATAGAGTTATGAATAACGTACTCGTAAAAGACCCATTCATCAAAGAAAAACATCATTCTTCAAAACCTCTTTATGCTGCATTAGTTCCAGACGAAATATTCAAAGGTTCACATTTTGAAAGACGATTTGTAACGCCTTTTGGTGGTGTTTGGGAAAAATTGGCTCAAGTTGTTGCTACCGAAAACCACGGACATTGTTCAATGGGACATAGTGTAAACGGAACTGTTGGCAGTGAAAGTTTACGCAGAATACAAGAAGTTTTAAACAACCTTGAGCACAACAAAAAAGGCGAAGAAAAAGTTAAACCTGATTGGGCAAAAGAACTCGAATATATTCGTCAAGGTGGTGGAACACCAATTCCTGTAAGTGTAACTTGCGATATTTTTATTCACAACGAAGAAACCAATACAAAATACGCTTTTGAGTTAAAAGCACCTCTTCCAAACAGCGACCAAACCAAAGTAAGCAAAGAGAAAATGCTGAAATTATTAGCAATGCAACCCAAACAAGTGGATTATGCTTTTTATGCACTTGTTTACAATCCTTACGGTAAAAAATCCGATTATAAATGGACTTTTCCAATGCGTTGGTTCAATATGCACGAAGACGAGTCGGTTTTAATAGGTAATGAATTTTGGGATTTAATAGGTGGAGAAGGAACATATAAAGCATTCATTTCCGAAGTAAATAAACTCGGAAAAGAATACAAAGAAAGAATTTATCGAGAGTTTTTAGAGATAGAACCACCTCATAATTTTGATGAAAATCTTCTAAAATAACGGCTATGGAAAATTCAAAATTCACTTTCATAGACTTATTTTCGGGCATTGGTGGTTTTAGAATGGCCCTTGAGAACAACGGTGGCGAATGTTTGCATTTTAGCGAAATCAACAAAGATGCAATTGACACCTATTGCAAAAATTCGGACGAACCAATCGAGAAAAATTTAGGCGACATCACGAAAATAAAAGAATTGCCTAAACATAATTTTTTAACGGCAGGTGTTCCTTGTCAAAGTTGGTCAATCGCAGGACGAAATTTGGGTTTTGATGACGACCGTGGACAACTTTGGAATGACACCATTTTTTTATTAAATCAATCCCGACCAGACGCATTTATTTTTGAAAATGTAAAAGGTTTGGTTGACCCAAGAAATAAAGAAGCATTAAACTATATTTTAGACAGAATAAAGGAAGCAGGTTATTTTGCTAATTATTATGTTTTAAATTCTT
>DAOMPZ010000009.1:13357-29225 GCA_035445045.1 Crocinitomicaceae bacterium
CGATTACGGAGTTCCGCAAAACAGAATTAGAATTTATATTATTGGGTTTAAAAACAAAGAATTTGCAGACAAATTCAAATTACCTAAACCAGTCGATAAAAAAATAAAATTGGCTGACATTCTTTCGGATTTCAATGAAAAAATCGTTGAAAAAGAAATTGAACAGCCAAGAGATTTGTTTGGAGAAATTATACCACAAAGAAGTATGAGTTTATCAACCAGTAATGGTTTGAACGATTATTTTTTGTTTAATGATTTGCGAAACGGACATTCAACAATTCACTCGTGGGATATTTTAAACACGACAGAAAGACAAAAAACTATTTGCTATTTATTGCTCAAAAACAGACGTAAAAGTGCTTATGGAGAATTGGACGGAAATCCTTTATCATTAAAGCATTTTCAAGACCTTGATAATTCAATTAGCGAACAAGAATTGAGCGAATTAGTTGAACTTGAAATTTTAAAAAAAGTCAACTATTCATATTCAATCAACAAAGAAAAAGCAACCGATTTAACCGAAGAAGAAAACATCATTCTCAATAATTGCGAAACCGATATTTTAGTGGTGGACAATTTAAAAATGAATAGAGAATTGAAATTAAAAAAAATTGCTCTGTCCAAAACTTTGCCTTTATTGGTTGAAAAAGAAATTATCGAACCAATTGAAATACGTTATGATTTTAAAAATACAAAAATCAGCACAGGACTTTATGGAGTGAATAGAGTGTTTTTGCCTACTTCAAACATTTTCCCTACGCTTGTAGCAAGTGATACAAACGACTATGTTACAACAAAAATGATTACAGCAAAAAATGAAGAAGAACACCGAAAACACTTTATAAACGAAGTATATAAAAAAGAAAATTACAGACGAATTACCAAAGAAGAAGCGTGTTTAATTCAAGGTTTCCCGAAAGATTACATTTTGCCTGAAAACCGAGCAAGATGGATGAAGTTAATCGGGAATAGCGTTTCCGTTCCAGTAATTGACATTTTAGCAAAAGCAATTATCGAAACAGGTGTTTTTGACAAGATTTCAACTAACAGAAAAATCCAAACAATCCCGACAAACGTATTTCAAGAACCAATTGGAAACTACCAAAATTTGAAAAAGGTCTTTTAAGTGAATTTTGATATTAGGACGAATATCCAACCTCAAAATACATTCAAAGCAGGTGTTTTTACGCCTGCTTTTTTTGTGTCAAAAATTTTGCGTTTTGTTGAATTTGTTAAAAGTCATTATTCAGCAAGTTATGCGCAATAAATTTGGTGTTTTGAGGGAATTGCGTAAATTTGTGGGGTGTATGCCACTTTAAGACAACAACAATCAAATGATTAACAAATGACAAATAAGACAAAAAAATATTTAGTAATTTTCTTGACTGGATTTTTATTCATTTGGGGTTGCGAAGAGTTTTTTAGAAGGAAAATAGGAGGATTTGCAGGTAGTTATCCTTTTGTTGAATATTGGAGCATTAAAAGAAGCGAAAAATAATGAAAACTAAACTGTATATATTCATATTTTTTATATTGATGTCAGGAATGACTCTTGGACAAGATCTCCTATATTGGGGATTTGAGTTTAAATTTTATATAGATAAAAAAATCGACTATAAAGAAGTAGTTGATGTGGAGTTTTATGTATTTGGATATGATAACAATAAAAGTCAAACATTGAAATATAATCCGAATACAAATGAATACAATTTAAAGTTATCGTATGATTGTATTGGTTGTGACTATAAAAGAGCACACCCTAGCGATATTTATATAAAAGTTAGTGTAAAAGATTTTTTTACAAAAAGTCTTTTTTCTTTTTATGTGCCAATCTATTTTGAAAGACCAGAAGGAAGAAATAGTTGGTCTCCAAGTGTCCTAATGTCAATAGAATTAGGTAAAATTTATCTTTCAGACTTTATAAATGATTATAGTGTGGGGGATAATAATGAAATTTTACCTCCTTATGAAACAATTGAAGTAAAAGCAGACAAGTCAATACATAAACGAAGAAAAGGTGAATACGAATATAGAAGAATGAATAGGTTAGTAAAAGTAGAATTAGAAAATGAAAATTAAACTGCGCAAAAAAACAAACTTTTCAAGTAAAATTTTCCCCATACTCCTCTCAACACAAAGTTCCGTTCTTCAATCAACAAAAAATCTGTGCATCTATGGCATGATTTCAAATCTGAATTAAGGTTTTTCTTTTTTTTCTCAAACAAAAAGTAAAAAAGTAGTACCTTTGTACTTATTCGTTAAACGAATTAAAATAGAAAAGTATGTTTGGAGATGATGAAAATGATGATTTTTTGGATAGTAGCTTAAAAGAGCACGTCGAAAAATTTGAAACATATTTAATAAGCGGATTTTTTTCTTTTTTTGACAGCGATGTTGTCGAGTTACTCGTTGACCATTACCTTGTTATAGGCGATAACACAAAAGCTATCAAAGCGGCAGAGTACGGCATGGAATATTATCCTGCGAATAAACTTTTTGACTTGCGGATAGCACAAGCATATTCAGCAAAAGGACTGTTGCAAGAGGCGTTGAATATGTTGACAAATAAAGAATCTTTTCGGGAGCATTTAGTCGAGTTTTACTTGACAAAAGCCTCCATTTTTAGTCAGTTGAAAAATTCCGATAATGCCATTAAATTTTTCAAAATGGCGTTGGAGTTAACAGAACGAGAAGAACACGATGAAATTTACTTGGATATTGCCATGGAATATCAGTACAAAGGCGATTACCGCTCGGCAATTGACATTTTGGAAACGGCACTTAAATCCAATCCGAGGAACGAAATAGCCTTGTACGAATTGGCTTTTTGCTATGATTTCATCGGCGAGTTCGACAAAGCGATTAGTTGCTACATGAATTTCATTGACGAAAATCCATATTCGTTTACCGCTTGGTATAATTTGGGGAACATCTATTCCAAAGTGGAAGATTGGGACAATGCCTTGAAAGCGTATGATTTTAGCAATGCTATCAACGAAGAATTTACGCCCGTTTATTTCAATATGGGAAATGCGTATTTGGCTTTAGATGAATACGATAACGCAGCAGCGTGTTTCAAAAAATGCCTTTCGTTGGAGGGCGATGATGCCTATGCTTATTGTTATCTCGGCGAATGTTACGAACAGCAAGATTACCTCAAAGATGCACGTTATTGCTACAATAAAGCATTGGAATTAGACCCGCTTTTGGCTGATGCTTGGTTGGGAATTGGTATTGTCAATGATTTAGAGGGCGACACCAAAACAGGAATTGCTTATATTCAAAAAGCAATTGAAATCGACCCGTCAAATTCGAGTTATTTACACGTAATTGCAGGAGCTTACGAAAAAATTGAGCTGTACGAAGATGCACATTTGTATTATGAAAAAACCTTGAATTTATTTCCGCAAAACCCCGATGCAGTCAAAGATTATTATATAATGTTAACGAATTTGAATTTATGGAGAGAAGCAAATACGTTATTGGATAATTTTACACAATACGGCGAAAATACGTTTACAGTCGATTTATTGCGCACACATTGGTTATGGAACAATATGTTACACGAGCCTGCTTTACACGTTTTAGGGCAATGTATCGCCCAAAATGAACACAAAGCAAAAGAACTTTTAGAGTGGTTTGAAGTGTTGAAAAAAGAACCACAAATTGTAAACTTATTTGAAAATTTATGACAAAAATGAATTTTGAATTACCATTTATACCCGAAAGAGAAAGTCAACCTAGACAAAAGGGTTTAACCATGATGATGGACAAAGGCTTGAGCTTGAGTGAAACAGCCGCTTTTATTGAGGGAAATGGACATTTGACAGATGTGGTTAAATTTGGTTTTGGAACGTCGTATGTGACACCAAACTTAGCCGAAAAAATTAAATTATACAAAGAAAACGGGATTAAACCTTATTTCGGTGGAACGCTTTTCGAGGCTTTTTATGCACGAGGAAAATTTGAAGATTACTTGCGTGTTTTGGATAAATATGATTTGGATTTAGCCGAAATTTCGGACGGTTCAATTATCATTAACCACGATGAAAAATGTAAGTTAATCAGTCGGATAGCCAAAGACAGAAAAGTGTTTTCAGAAGTTGGGTCAAAAGATGCAGGAATTTTAATTGCGCCAAACCGTTGGATTAAAATGATGACTTCCGAACTTCAAGCAGGTTCGTGGAAAGTTATTGCGGAAGGTCGTGAGGCAGGAAATGTCGGTGTTTTTAGACCGAACGGAACGGCACACACGATGTTAATAAACAAGATTATAGCGAAAGTTAAACCCGAAGATATTTTGTGGGAAGCACCGCAAAAAAATCAACAAGTGTGGTTTATTAGACTTTTTGGTGCAAACGTAAACCTTGGAAATATCGCTCCAAATGATGTTATTCCGTTGGAATGTCTGCGCTTAGGCTTGCGTGGCGACACATTCTTTGAATTTTTACCCGAAGATTACGCCACACGCCTAAAGCAAGTTGACTCGGACGAGGTTGAGGAAGAAGACCTTTGACCAGTTAAGAGTGCAGAGTGATGAGTGAAGATAAATAAGCAGGAGGTTTTAACCCCTGCTTTCAAGTTAAGAGTGTAGATAGAAGACGGAATTATCACACGAATAAGTCCCACCAGTACGACCGATATCAATAAGCAGGGATTTTAATCCCTGCCTTTCAACGAACAAAAGAACAAAGAAAAAACCTGCCAAAACGTCCTAAAAAATCCAATGGCACACATCTTGATTTGCCTAATGTGAATTTTTAAAACACAGACTACAACACGAAATTTATTAGTATATTTGTGGTATGCTGACAAATTGACGGTTAAAAATAAAGTAAAACATGGCAAAAGAAAACCACGAAGATATATCGGATAGCTTATCCGAAGCAATAGCAAACGGCGAAGCGGAAATCATTCCAATTTTCACGGACGAAGAAAATGAAGAAGTGAGCGATTTACCAACGGATTTGCCGATTTTGACCTTGCGAAATAACGTTTTATTTCCAAGCGTTGTTATTCCAATAACCGTTGGGCGTGACAAATCGTTGCGTATCATTCAGGAACAAAACAAGAAAAACAAGTTAATCGGTGTGCTTTCGCAGGTAAATTCCGAGTCGGAAGACCCAGATTTTTCACAATTATATCAAATCGGAACGTTGGCACGTATCGTTAAAGTGATTAAACTTCCCGATAATTCAACGACCGTTATTTTACAAGGAAAACAGATCTTTAAAATCAAGCAACCGTTTCAAACCGAACCATATTTGCGTGCAGATGTCGTTTATTTGGAAGACAAAGAGCAGTTTGTGCCGACCGAAGAATTAGAAGTGTTGTACAAGACGATTAAGGAAAAAGCGATTTACATTATCAAGGAAAATCCGTCCATTCCGTCCGAAGCATCGTTTGCGGTGGGAAACATTGACAGTCCTGCGCATTTGGTCAATTTTATTGCGTCACACATGGAAGTAGGAGTGGACGTAAAACAAGAAATTTTGGAATTACAAGACCCGTTGGCGAAAGCGTACAAAATTCTGGAGCATTTAGACAAACAAATTCAAGTTTTAGATTTAAAAAACGACATACACCGAAAAGTTCGCAAAGATTTGGACAAACAACAACGGGATTATTATCTAAATCAACAAATCAAAACCATTCAAGATGAATTGGGTGACAATCCTGCGTTGACAGAAATCGAACGTCTGAAAGCTAAAGTAGCGAACAAAAAATGGGATAAAAAGCAAGCCGATATATTTGAAAAAGAATTGACGAAATTCCAACGTTTAAATCCACAAGGAATGGATTATTCCGTGCAGTTAAATTATTTGGATTTACTGTCAGATTTACCGTGGAACGAATATTCGATTGATAATTTAGACATCAAACACGCTCAAAAAGTCCTCGACCAAGACCATTACGGAATGGAAGATGTCAAAAAGCGAATTTTGGAATATTTGGCAGTGTTGAAACTCAAAGGCGACATGAAATCTCCGATTTTGTGCTTGTACGGCCCTCCAGGTGTCGGTAAAACATCGTTGGGAAAATCCATTGCAACCGCTTTGGGACGTAAATATGTGCGTATGTCTTTGGGTGGTGTACATGACGAAAGCGAAATCCGAGGACACCGCAAAACATACATTGGCGCAATGCCAGGTAGAATTATGCAACAACTTAAAAAAGCGGAAACGGCAAACCCTGTTTTTGTCCTTGATGAGGTTGATAAAATCGGAACAAGCAACCACGGCGACCCATCTTCGGCGTTGTTGGAAGTGCTTGACCCTGAACAAAATTTTGAGTTTTATGACAATTACATCGAAACGGAATTTGACCTTTCTAAAGTGATGTTTATTGCCACGGCAAACTCCTTGCAAACCATTCAAGGGCCGTTGCGTGACCGTATGGAAATTATCGAAGTTTCGGGCTATACGATTGAAGAAAAAATTGAAATTGCCAAACGTCATTTGATACCGAAACAGTTGGAAGCACACGGAATTGATAACAGTCAATTTGTATTAGACAAAAAAGTATTGGAGCAAGTTGTGGAAGAATATACACACGAATCGGGCGTGCGTGGGTTGGATAAAACGCTAGCGAAATTAGTGCGCAACCGAGCGAAAGAAATCGCTATGGAAGAAACCTTTGAACCAAAATTAACGTTTGAAGATGTCGTGAAAATTTTAGGTGCAGGTCATGCGAAAACGAAATCTATTTCCAATGATGTTGCGGGCGTTGTCACAGGTTTGGCGTGGACAAGTGCAGGTGGCGACATTTTATTTATAGAGTCGTCTGTTACCAAAGGCAAAGGCAAAGTTACTTTGACAGGGAATTTGGGCGATGTGATGAAAGAATCTGCTGTGATTGCCTTGGAATTTTTGAAAGCACACAGCCATTGGATAGGTTTGGAACAAGATGTTTTTGACAAATATAACGTTCACATTCACGTTCCCGAAGGCGCAACACCAAAAGACGGCCCAAGTGCAGGAATTACCATGTTGACTTCGGTGGCATCACTGTTTTCGCAACGCAAAGTGAAAAAAGGTTTGGCGATGACGGGCGAAATTACTCTACGTGGCGAAGTTTTACCTGTTGGCGGTATTAAAGAGAAAATTTTAGCGGCCAAACGAGCGAAAATAAAAGAAATTATTTTGTGCGTCAAAAACGAAAAAGACGTAAAAGAAATTAAACCCGAATACATCAAAGGGTTGACGTTTCATTACGTAAAAACCATGCGTGAAGTGTTGGATATTGCACTGACAAAAGAACAAGTAAACGAACCGATTAGCATTGAATAGTGGAACTGATTGACACACATAAACACAAAGGATTACGCAAAAAATTGATTGAAGAATTGCGTGAAAAAGGCATTTCTAATAATCGAATTTTGACCGCTTTTGACAATGTGCCACGCCATTATTTTTTGGATTTAGCATTTGAATTACAGGCTTACACAAACGTTCCTTTTCAAATTGGCGCAGGTCAAACGATTTCGCACCCGTTTACGGTTGCTTTTCAAACACAGTTGTTAGACTTGAAAAAAGGCGAAAAAGTTTTGGAAATTGGGACAGGTTCGGGCTTTCAGACGGCTATTTTATGCCAAATGGGCGCAAAAGTGTATTCGATTGAACGCCAACTTGAGTTGTACAAGAATGCCACACATCTTCTTAAAAAAGGTCTCGGTTTAACACCTCATTTGTTTTATGGCGACGGCTATCAAGGCAAAGAAGCATACGCACCTTACGACCATATTTTAGTGACTTGTGGTGCGCCATTCATTCCCGAAGAATTGTTAAAACAACTCAAAGTAGGCGGAAATTTAGTTATTCCGTTGGGTGCAGGCGATAAACAACAAATGAAACGCATTACAAAAGTGAGTGAAACTGAATTTCAAGAAGAAGATTTTGGTGAATTTAGCTTTGTCCCAATGTTGGAAGATAGAGCCGATTTAAAGCATTAAGCATGGAAAAAAACAAGGTTTTACGCATTGACGTGGAGGAACTTATCCGAAGTAAGAACCCGAAATTATTAAAATGGTTGCCTCGTTTTATTGTTTCCTATTTGAAAAAAATCATTCATCAAAACGATGTAAATTCCTTTATTGAGCGCAATCAAGACAAGAAAAATCAAGCGTTTTGCAAGGCCGTTGCGGACGAATTTCAGTTGGATATTACCGTTTCGGGATTAGAAAATATTCCCAAGCAGGGCGCAGCAACTGTTGTGATGAATCACCCACTTGGTGGCATGGACGCTATTGCGTTTGTACATCAATTGGCGAATTATCGTACGGATATAAAATTCATTGTCAATGACTTACTGCTGAATTTGGACGGCATGAAAGAGATGTTTGCAGGTGTGAACAAACATGGTTCAAACTCGTTAAATTCCAAAAAACAAGTATCCGAATTATTCGACAGCGATGAATTGATTTGTATTTTTCCTGCGGGCTTGGTTTCTCGCAAAAAGAAAGGTCAAATCGTTGATTTGGAATGGAAAAAAACTTTTTTAACGATGTCTAAAAAGACAAACCGACCTGTTGTTCCTGTTCACATTCAAGGCAGATTATCCAATTTCTTCTATAATTTATCCAATTTTAGAGAATTTATCGGCTTGAAAGTCAACATCGAAATGCTTTATTTGGTCAATGAACTCTACAAGCAAAAAGGACAAAAAATTCACTTCACCGTTGGAAAACCAATTTCCGCCGAAACATTTGACACCTCCAAAAACGACAAGCAATGGACAGAGTGGGTGAGGGGAAAGGTGTATGAATTAGGGTAAATCAAGGCTTGCCTCTACTTCTCTAAAATAATGGTCGTATAGCGAAAAGTTCCATCGCCCGAAGTCGAAAAATGCGTAATTTTATATCCTTCTTGTTTCCATTTTTCAATTTCTTTATGAATAGTTGGTGCATTTTTTTCAATTGCATCTTTACCTTTTTGCAAAGGAATAGTGTTTACATTTCCAACTGCATCAACAATAACCATGTTAGCATTGTATGGCCCTCCTATTCCAAATGGAAATTCCGTTGTATTTATCAAAACTGTTTTTGTAGGTTGTTCCTGCGCATTGGCACTTCCCATTCCTAAAAACAATAGCGTAACAGCTACTACCAATACTAATTTTAACTTTTTCATCGTGTTTAATTTTAAATTTTCCGAAATGTACAAAATATTATTGAACTTACACTCTTTACTTGTCGGCATGGGTTAAAACCGCTTGCCTATTGATATCGGTCGTCCCGATGGGACTTACACACGTCAAACATTGATAAGTCCCATCGGGACGACCGATGTTAGTCGCACGGATTTTAATCCGTGCATTGTTCTAAACGTCCACAAAAATGTTCATAAGTTTTACTAACTCGCACCGTTCAATCCGAAAAAATTAGTAAAATATGTTTACTTTTGCGGTTCTAATTTCTTTGTAAAAATATCAATGAAAAAGACAGTTTTATATGATACTCACGTTGCATTAGGGGCGAAAATCGTGCCTTTTGCGGGTTACGAAATGCCTGTACAATACGAAGGCGTTAATGCTGAACACGATGCTGTACGCAATGGCGTTGGCGTTTTTGACGTTTCACACATGGGCGAATTTTTCCTTAAAGGCGAAAAAGCAATCGACTTAATTCAAAAAGTAGGAACAAACGATGCAAGCAAAATTGAAATCGGGAAAGCGCAATATACGTGCATGCCAAACGGCAAAGGCGGTATTGTGGACGATTTGATTGTGTATCGCATGGCGGAACACGAATATATGTTGGTTGTCAACGCATCAAACATCGACAAAGATTGGAATTGGTTGCAACAACACAATTCGTTCGGTGTTGAAATGAGCAATCAATCAGATGATTATTCGTTGTTTGCCATTCAAGGACCAAAAACAATCGCTGCCATTCAGTCGTTGACAGACGTTAATCTTTCGGAAATCAAGCCGTTCTCGTTTGTCGTTGGAACATTCGCAGGTTGCGACGATGTTATCATCTCGGCAACAGGCTATACAGGAAGTGGCGGTTTTGAGTTATACTTGAAAAACACGTGCGCCGAAAAAATTTGGAATGCATTATTTGATGCAGGAAAAAATGAAAATATCAAACCGATTGGCTTGGCTGCTCGTGACACCTTGCGTTTGGAAATGGGTTATTGCCTTTACGGAAACGACATCGAAGACACGACTTCGCCAATCGAGGCAGGTCTGGGTTGGGTAACGAAATTTACCAAAGATTTCGTTGATGCGGATTTGTTGAAAAAACAAAAAGAAGAAGGAGTTTCCCGAAAATTGGTTGCCTTTGAATTAATCGACCGAGGTATTCCACGCCACGACTACGAAATCGTGAATGCAAACGGCGATGTTATCGGAAAAGTAACGTCGGGAACGATGTCGCCAAGTATGAAAAAAGGCATTGGTTTAGGTTATGTTCCCACGGAATTTTCGGCTTTAGACAGCGAAATTTTCATTTCAATTCGTGACAAAGGAATTAAAGCAAAAGTTGTTAAATTACCATTTTATACAGCATAATGATTTCATTCGACCCAAAAGAAGAAACGATACAAAAAGTGCATCAACTGTTGTTGGGCGGCATTGGTCCACGACCGATTGCGTTTGTTTCTTCCGTTGACGAAAAAGGTGTGAACAATTTAGCTCCGTTCAGTTTTTTCAATGCGTTCAGTGCCAATCCACCGATTGTGGTTTTTTCGCCTGCACGCAATGGACGAACAAGCGAAACAAAGGACACGCACGAAAACGTCAAGAAAGTTCCCGAAGTGGTTATCAACGTGGTAACGTACGACATTGTCGAGCAAGTTGTGTTGGCGAGTTCGCCTTATCCAAAAGGTGTTGACGAGTTTGTTGAGGCAGGTTTCACACCGTTGGATTCTGATTTAGTACGCCCGAAAAGAGTGAAAGAATCGCCTGTTCAGTACGAATGTAAAGTTTTGGAAATTAAAGAATTGGGAACGGGTGGCGCATCGGGAAATTTAGTTATTTGCGAAGTAGTCAAAATTCACGTGCGTGAAGATTTATTGGACGCAAACGGACAAATCGACCAAAAAAAGATTAACCTTGTTTCACGCATGGGCGGAAGTTGGTATTGTCATTCCAATGAGGCAAGTATGTTTGAGGCAGAAAGACCGCTTACAACAACAGGCGTTGGATTTACAAAGATTCCGCAGGATATTTTAAATTCAACTGTTTTAACAGGAAACGACTTGGGTAAGTTGGGTAGAATTTTAGAATTACCCGATGAAACGGAAGTTAATGAGTTTAAATTGATTGATTTAAGCGATTTATTTATATCTTTGGAAGACGAACCCGAAAAATTGGAAATTGCGTTACACCAAAAAGCGCAAGAATATTTAAGAGAAAGTAAAATTGAGGAAGCGTGGAAAACGCTCCTCGCATTTAATAATTAAAAACACTAAAATTATGTTTAAAATTACAGGAACAGTAAAAGCAATCATGGATATACAACAAGTATCCGCTACGTTTCAAAAAAGAGAATTTGTCATCACGGACGGTTCGGGAATGTATCCGCAGGATATTTTGTTTCAATTAACGCAAAACAACTGCGCTTTGATTGACGGTTACAACGTAAACGACCAAATTGACGTAACATTCAACTTACGTGGTCGTGAGTGGGTTAATCCACAAGGCGAGAAAAAATATTTCAACTCTTTAGATGCATGGAGAATTGAGCGTTCAGGAGGAAATGTTGCGCAACCGATGAACACAGCGGCACAACAACCGCAAGTGGCAGCTGCTCCAACACCTATCGCACCTGAAACGGCATCGTTTACCGTTGAGAAGGGCGATGATGATTTGCCATTTTAATTAATAGAAAGCACATTGAAAACCTCTGATTATGATGTAATTAGAGGCTTTTTTTATTTTAAAAAAAGAGAGAAATACGAGCAAGAATTTGAAACGTTTAAACTTCAAGAAAAAGAATTAACGCAAAAACAACTTGTGGAAAATCCTAAATTTTAACTCCAACCACCATTCTATCCTTTCCCTGCAAATCTTTTAAAATTTCCACATCGGAAAAGTTCGCATCATGCAGGATTGTTTTGACTTCTTGGGCGTAGCGTTCGTTGATTTCAAAGAGTAACATTCCGTTTGGTTTGAGGTGGTTTTTGGCTTGTTCTGTAATTTTTTGATAGAAAATAAGTGGATTTTCATCGCTAACAAATAACGCCATTTCGGGTTCAAACTCAATGACAGTTGCAGGCATATTTTCCTTTTCGGCATAACCAATGTACGGCGGATTGGAAACAATAACGTCCATTTCGGGCACGGTATTCCAATCGTCTTTTAATACGTCAAAAGATTGAAAATCAACATTTAACGCTAATTGTTTTTTGTTCTCATTCGCAATACGCAAAGCATCTTCACTTTTTTCCAAACCGATAACATTTGCCGTTGGAAACGTCTTTTTCAACGCTAAAGCAATACAACCACTGCCCGAACAAACATCGACAATTACTGTCGGAGCTTGTTTGTTTTTAAAACGATTTACGATTTCATAAACCAACTCTTCCGTTTCGGGGCGAGGTGTTAAAACTGCTTGTGAAACGGTAATTTTCAAACCAAAAAACTCCGTAAATCCTATAATTTGCTGAAAAGGCTCGTTTGTCAACAAGCGTTTGACAACCATTCTGAAATACAATAAATCCGATTCTGAAAGTAATGTGTCGTTCAAAAGCAAATACGCATTTTCGATATCTAAGCGTTCTTTTGCCAAAATATTAAACATCAATTTAATCTCGGACGTAGAAAAATGGGGCGTTAATCGCTCTCGAAAATAAGCCTTTACCGCCGAAAGTTTATTGCTTGCAACGAACATTAACGGCGTGTTTTAGCATAAAACGTATAACCAAAACCAATGGTCAAATATTGCTGAAACTTGCGAAAATCTTTGCCCGACATCGCTCCGTCCGATTCCATAGCAATCGTTTGATTGTTAAACGGAATAGCCGTCATGTTGTAACCCAACATAAACCGAAAAGATGATTTTTCGGCAACGGTCAAAATAAAACCAATATTCGGCTCAATATACACGCCTAAGTCGGTACTTCTTTCGCCTTTTAATGTCAATTTATTCGATTTGTAAAATGCTTGTGCAGCTCCCATTTTTACACCTATATCGGTTGCAAAACGTGTACTGTGAAACTTCTCGTGTGAAATCTTGAAAAATGCTCCAAGCGTACTGTTTCCACCAAAAACCGTTTCGGCAATAGCCGTTGATTTGATACGTGTGTAATTGAAAAAAACGCCTGCGCCAAGTGCCAAATGACTGTCAAATGTATATTGATAGTACGGCGAAAAATAGAGCATTCCGTCCATGTAACGTTGATTAAATTTATTCGCCAAAATAACAGGCAAACCGATTTCTATCGTGAACGAATGCATCGGATTAATGTCCGTGATGTTCGACACATTAAAATGGTCAACCGCATCAGGGTCAGTATCTTGCGCTTTTCCATGAAACGCTAAAAAACACGTTGCCAAAAGTAAAATTATTCCGTTTTTCATCTGTTTTTTGTTAATCTGTTAAACCCATTTTCTTCAATAAAAAAGAAGCATTCATATTTTTGCAAACACCCTCACGCCAAAGATAGTCAAAATACAATTCATCGCCCGTTATCGTAGAATCAAAATAACCGTTGAAAAAATATCCTTTTTCGTTCGACAAGTTACACAACGCTAAATCGTGCGTAGCGATAATTCCTTTCGTATTTAAACGTTTTAACTTATGTAAAAATTGCTTTGAACCTTGCTCTTTATCCAAACTGTTTGTTCCTTTTAATATTTCGTCCAATAAAATGAATATTTTATCTCCTCGTTCAATCGCCGTCAAAATGTATTTCAAACGCATTAATTCGGCATGAAAATATGAACTTTCATTGCTCAAATCATCGCTGGTGCGCATACTCGAATACAAGTGATAACGTGGAATTTCGGCTTTTTTTGCAAAAACGGGAAAACCTGCATTTGCCAAGACAAACAACAACCCCACGGAGCGTAAATACGTACTTTTTCCTGCCATATTCGGCCCTGTCAAAATCATCATGCTGCGATTTTGGTCAAAAACCACGTCATTAGGAACAGCTTTTTCGACTGAAATAAGTGGATGTCGCAAGTCAACAACCTGAATTTCATTGCTTTCGGTAAATGTTGCAAAAATCGTTTCGGGGTTGTTAAATTTCAAAAATGCCCCCGAAATGTAGGTTTCCAATTTAACCAAATCATCTTCCCAATTCCCGATTTTATGTTGATAATTGTCCAACCATTTCCGCAAAGACGTACGCTGATGAAAGTCCCAAACAAAAAGTCCGTTGAGCAATGCGCCCACCAAAACGTTCATGCGCAATTCAAAGCGTCGTTGGATTTTCAACAGTTCTTTTAACGCCAACAATGCGCCTTTTTCCTTGTCTAAATTTTCGATAAATTTCAACAATGTCGGATTCTTCGTTTCGAGTTTTTGGATAAGTTCCATTTGGTTCATTAGAAAATTCACTTTGCCTTCAAATTTCCCAATAACCGCAATGGCTTGGTTGGTCGTTTTAAGAACAAAACCTGTCAATATAAGATTTACAAAGAAAATGATTGAAAAAATCATGCCGTCAATAAGGTCGAGCGTAAGTGCAACAAAAGCGGAAACTCCTAAAAACGTCAATAAAAAACGGCTAATTTCAACTGCCTTTGGATTTTTAAACTCAAATTTTTTCAGCTGTTCCAAATCGGCATTCAGCGACTCGCCCCAGTCGTTTACCTCGCCATTAACACGGAATTTCAAACACCAATCCATATTTTCGCTTAATGCCAAAATCATGTCATTGGTTTCCTGTGTGGACGAAGAATGACCTTTTAACAACTGCGCCAACTGTGCTTTTCCTTTCAATGAAAAGGTGCGGTTTAAAAACTGAAAAATACTGTTTTTGCCGAACAAATCCATGTCGTGAGCGTAGGCGTGAGCTGTATCTTTAAATTCTTCGCCGTTTGAAAACGTGCTAAAATCTCCGTTCATTGCCAACTGTTCGGCGTGTACTAATTCGCTCCATTTTTTAGCTTTGTTCAACGCCATTCGTGCATCTTGAAAGCGTGAAACAGCCGTCAAAAAGACAATTATTCCAACGACAAAAACCGACAGCACCATACGCCAATCGCCCCACACAAGGTAAATTCCAATCGTTGCCGTCAAAAAAATCAGTAAGCGTAACAAAATCCACAAGCGGAATTTTTTAGTTGCCGTAACGACAGCTTGTTTTGCTTGTTCAAATTGTTCTGCGTAAAAAGTTGTGTTGTTCATTTTTAATCAATCATTTGCTTAAAATCGTCCTCCGAAATAATCGCAATACCTAATTTCGTGGCTTTCTCTAATTTGGCTGGCCCCATATTTTCGCCTGCAAGAACGTAATCCGTTTTGGCAGAAATGGAACTCACATTTTTTCCGCCATGCTCCTCGATTAAAGCTTTGAGTTCATCTCTTGAAAAAGACGAGAACACGCCTGAAACGACAAACGATTTGCCTTCCAATGCGTTCGAGGACAATTCTTTTTCTTCAATTTTGAATTGCAAACCTGCCTGCATCAAGCGTTCGATAAGTTGAATGTGATTTTCTTGCGCAAAATACTGCTGAACCGAAAGTGCTATTTTTTCGCCGATTTCTTCCACAGAAATTAATTCATCGAATCTCGCCAACGCCAGATTTTCAATGTTTTTAAACGCTTTTGCCAACTGTTTCGCAACTGTTTCGCCGACAAAACGAATGCCTATCGCAAACAAAACACGTTCAAACGGAATTTGTTTTGATGCCTCAATGCTTTGCAACAAATTATTTGCTGATTTATCCGCCATTCGGTCTAAATTCACGATT
>DAOMPZ010000010.1:0-12489 GCA_035445045.1 Crocinitomicaceae bacterium
TTTAACAAAGGTATAATGTATTTGTATCCTTGGAACCAAATGAGATCAATGATTCCACTTTCATCTTTAAATTTCGCACACAATCTTTTTCCTCTTCCGGATCCTGTTTCAGAAACGGAAAGGATATATCCATTTAATTGAACGAAGTTTTCAGAATACGGAGCATCTTTTACCAATTGAAATTGGGAGCGATCTTGGTAACGGAACGGAAAATGATTCAGTAAATCTTGAAAAGAAGCAATGCCCAATTCATCTCGCAGTAATTTGGCACGCTGTTGGCCAACACCTTTTAAAAATTCGATGGGAGTCTGGAGCCATTGGTTCATTGAACAAAGTTAAGAAAGATTTAAGTGAAATGAAATAATAGCAAAACACAAAAGGAGCACAGAATGCTCCTTTCGTTTCTAAACAATTAAATTTATTTTTTATAAGCGTTCAAACCATCTTTTAACCAACTTTTGAAAACTTCAGGGTTGGAATGGTTTTGATAATCTGCCGAACCATTTGGAAGCGTGTTTCCTTCGTCATCTAACATGACATAATATGGTTGCGCTGTCACTTGGTATTCCTTGATTTGTTTGTACATCCATTTATCACCAGTTGTTTTAAGAACTTTTTTCTTGCCTGGAGATAACTCAACTTCGATTTGTTCTTCTTTTGGTAACTTAATACGCTCATCTACATGCAATGAAGCAATAACAACATCATTTCTTAAATGATTGATGATGCCGGGTTCTCCCCATACACTTTGTTCCATCTTACGACAATTCACACAATTATGTCCCGTGAAGTCAACAAATAATGGCTTTCCTACTTTTTTTGCATACGCTTTTGCCATATCAAAATCGTTGAAAACATAAATGTTTTGAGGCCCCAAATGCGTTCCTTCAGGAATTTCAATAGATCCTGTTTCTGAATTGCTTAATGGCATGTATCCAACTCCTAGTGGACTTTCGCTATAGTTTAATGGAGGAGGGAAAGCGCTAATGATTTTCAATGGAGCTCCCCACATACCCGGAATCATATAGATTACAAATGTCAATGTCAAAATTCCGAGTATTCCTCTCCCAACTGAGATTTTCTCAACTTTTGAATCGTGAGGGAATTGGATCCATCCAAATAAGTAACAAGCTAAAACTCCGAAAATAGCAATCCAAACTGCTAGGAAAAGCTCGCGTTCAAAGTAGTGCGCTTGCAATGATAAATCAGCATTAGACAAGAATTTGAATGCTAAAGCTAATTCCAAAAGTCCCAAAACAACTTTTACAGAATTTAACCAACCGCCTGATTTTGGTAAGGTATTCATCCAACCTGGGAATGCAGCGAACAATGCAAATGGCAATGCAAGTGCTAAAGAGAAACCAAACATACCAATAACAGGGGCTAAACCTCCTGTAGTTGCAGATTGAACCAATAAACTTCCAACGATTGGACCAGTACAAGAGAATGAAACCAATGCCAACGCTAAAGCCATAAAAAAGATACCTACAATACCACCTTTGTCAGCTTTTTCATCCGCTTTGTTCACCCACTTACTTGGCATGCGAATTTCAAAAGCACCCATGAATGAAATAGCAAAAACAATCAAGATTAAAAAGAAAATAATGTTGAATGTTGGATTTGTTGACATGTTGTTAAGCACATCTGCACCCAAAGTTCCTGTTACGATAACTCCAAGTAGAATATAAATCACAATAATAGAAACACCATAAATAATCGCATTTCGAATCCCCGCAGCTTTAGTCGGACTACGTTTAGTGAAAAAACTTACCGTCATTGGAATCATTGGAAATACACATGGAGTTAGTAAAGCAAGGAATCCACTACCAAAAGAAACCAAGAAAATGGTTAGAAGCGACATTTTTGAAACATCGTTGTAGTTTGACTTTTTGGAAGCTGAAACTTCGTGTTTGGTCGGTGCCTTTTTTACTGATTCAGAATCACTTTTAGAAGCAGAATCAACCGCTTGCGTAACATCGGTTGTTTGGTTTTCAGTGTTTTCAGGAGTTACTAGAAAAGCTTCTTTTTGTGCACAACCTTTAACTTTTAGACTGAAAGTGCTTTCAAAAGGAGGCAAGCAATGATTTTCATCACAGGGTTGGAAAGAATAAGTTCCTTTTAATGTAAAATCCTTTTCACATGTGATTTTAATTTTTTGTTTGAGTGTGATTTTTCCTTGATGATAACTTAAATCTTCATCGGCTAATTCGTCGTGTGTTAATATAGGTTTAGGTTCAACAACAGATCCAACTAATTGATAATTAGCAGATTTCTCAACATTGAACGTTGTTTCAAGTCCAAATGAACCTTTTGGAAGAACAACTGAATTAATGTGCCAATTGGGAGCAATTGTAATTTCAGCAATAACTGTTGCCTCACATGATGAGGTTTGTTGAATACTGAATTTCCATTTGGCTTTGTCTTCTGCAAATTCTAATTGAGAAAGCGTGTTAAAAGCAAGAAAAGATAAAAGTAACGTTGAAATAAAATGTTTGATCTTCATAATGAAAAATTGTTGCTATTTTGGTATTTGAATGGTAAAATTATAATCAGTTGGCGGTAAACACATTACTTCATTACACACCATAAATGTTACATATCCTTTGATTGTAGTCCCAGGTTTTACAGTTGAAACTTTTCTTGTAAACACAACTTCGTTTTTGAAAAAGTCCAAATCAGCTTCAAAGTTTTCGTCGTATTGGCGAATTGGAGTTGGTTCAGTCATTTCTCCATTAAAAATGATATCAGTGCTTTGTTCAAAATGAAATGAAGTAGGGACTGGGCCAATTGAATTAGCGATGTGTTGACTGTACAAGTGCCAACCATCAGATATTTGAGCTTTTATTTGAATTTCTTTTGCAGTGGGATTGTATGTGAAATCCCATTTAACCCTTTCCTGAGCATATCCAGTTGAGCTGCTCAAAGCAATAAAGGTTACAAAAAATAAAAATTTGAACATTGTAGATTTTTCTTTGATTTATCCAAATCTACAAAATCTTACTGATTTAGAAGGTAAAGAATAAGGAACTTTCTTGAAAAGCTAAAGTTTTATTTCGAGGATATGATCAATTGGAATCCACATGCCCCCTTTGATGCAAATGAATTTTTGTCCCGTAGCCCAAATGGTTGTGTTGATTTGTTTTATTCCTTCATCATCTTCAAAGATGATTCCTACTTTGTGGTGCAAACTATTTCCTAGAAAGGTTGCTTCTTCAAGTTTTTTCCGTATATCTTCTGAAGGTGAGGTTGTAGCACTCTTCCAAAAGGTTAAATCTTTAACTGCTTCTTTTTCGAGTAATACAGGTTCCATAGTAGTAATTTTTCATGGATTTTACGAAATGTAGTTAAAAATTAAATAACTTGTATCAAAAAAAATTATTTTTTTAAAAATTGCTATTTGATGGAAACTTTAAAAATTGATTTCAGTTCGGTTTTATTCACTTTCGTAGCTTCTTTTGAGTAAGCGATTCCGGGTATCCAAACAGCATTGTCTTTGTAGAATAAGATAGGGTAAATAGCTCTAAGTTGCTTTGGAATACCTGCGTCTTTCAATAGTTTAAATACGGTTGTTTTGACAGATTTAACAAAAGGTGTTTGATTTGTTGAGTGCGAAATATGAAATTGTTCTTTATGCCAAAGATGATCAAATGCAAAAGTCCATTTTGAATCTGTAATTTCTTGTATTCCTATCGCTTCAAGTGTGATTTCCCAATTATCTTTAAAATAAGTTTCACCTTTCCAACAAAAACCATCTTTAGATTTGAAAATCGGACTATTTTCAATTTCTGCACTTAAAGGGCATTTTTCAAGTTCATCAATACGTTCAATTATCCAAGAGGGCCAGGAAAAGTGTTTGATAATGGTAATTTTTTCATCAAAATTTAAGTTGTTCCATTCGTTATATTGAATTTCAGCAGATTTTGTCCAGTGTTCAAGTGATTTCATTAAATTTTGTTGTACCATTTTTTGTTGTTCACGAAACACTTGTTGAATTAATAACACGGATTCCTTTAATTGTGGATGTTGGAATTCTAGATAAGGTAGAAGTACGTTTCGGAGCAAGTTTCGTTTATACTTCAACTGTGAATTACTTTCGTCTTCTCGCCATTGAATGTTGTTTTTTAGAGCATAATTTAATATGTCTGCTTTCGATAAATATAAAAATGGACGGATAATGCCAATTGATTCCGGATGCATTCCTCCTAAACCATAAATACCACTATTTCTAGCAAGTTGTAAGAAAAAGGTTTCAACTTGATCATCTTTGTGGTGTGCAAGTAAAACTTTATTTAAAGGATGCTTAGAAATAAAATCAGAAAAAAGGTTGTGACGAAATTTTCGTGCTTCGTTTTGTAAATTCAATCCTTTGCCACTCGTTAATTCCTTTGGGCAATGGATCACATTGATTTCAAGGTTAAAATCTTTAGCTAGTTTTCGCACATGTAATTCGTCTAATCGACTTGATTCGCCTCGCAATTGATAGTTCACATGCACTATTTGGGGTAGAAGTCCTATTGCAACACAAGCATGAACTAAAACTGTAGAGTCTAACCCACCAGAACATGCGATTTGAAGATTGAATTTTGTTAAATTCAAGTTTTTTAAAGTTTCTTCTACCATTGACATGACCCAAAGTAATGAATGATTTTATCAACTTTCGTTTTACATTCTTCGTATTCCAATTCTGGGTCAGACGAAATGGTAATTGCACCACCAACTCCGCATTGTAGTTTTTGTGCTTTCACGTCATAGAAAAGAGAACGGATAAGTACGTTGAATGCAAAATCGAAATTAGGATAAATAATGCCAATAGAACCTGAATAGAAATTACGCGTAAATGCTTCGTGTTCCATTGCAAGTTCGACTGCTCTTTTTTTTGGTGCGCCTGTCATTGAACCCATCGGAAAAGTAGCTTTTAAAATGGCTGAAAAAGCAATATCAGTAGGGATTTCGCATGAAATGGTAGAAATCATTTGGTGAACTGTTTGAAATGAATAGATTTCACACAATTCATCCACTTTAACTGAGCTTTTAGTTGCAATTTTTGACAAATCATTTCGAACTAAATCGACAATCATGATGTTTTCTGATCGCTCTTTTGGGTCGGACTTTAACCGTTCAATTTCGATTAAGTTTTCTTCATTAGAAGACTTCGCTGGCGCAGTTCCTTTAATAGGTTTTGAAATGAGTTTGTTTCCTTTACGTTGAATAAACAATTCTGGACTGGCTGAAGCAATTTGAAAGCTGGAAGTTTCAAGCAAGCAAGCATAAGGTGTTGGGTTATTCTTCCAAAGCTTTGTGAATAGAGAAGAAATTGAGTCAAGATTCGTTTTTGCTGAAATGTTTTGACAATAATTGACTTCGTAAATATCGCCTAATTGAATGTGATTTTTGAGTGATTTTACGTTGAAGAGGTAATCGGATTTGGTAATTTCAGGTTTCCATTCGAAGTTTAATGATTGATTGGATTCTTCAAAAATTGAACGTACTTGATTTAATTCATCTTCGGTATAATTTCCGTAAAGTAGTGTTGTGTTGAAATCAGAATAGATTTCAAAAACTGCTTTAGCTTGCCAAACTTTGAGTAAGGGGAATGAAGATAATCCTTGCTTTGGTGCAATATCCAGAATTTGAAAGCCCAGTGAATAGTTGATAGCAGAAAACAAATAGGAGCCTTTTTTAGAATTTATGAATTCATCCAGTGCATGCCATTCCAAAGCTGAAGTGAGTGTGAAACTATCGACACAACCAATTCCCACAATGAATGAATTATTTTCTGTTCGAACTATAATTTTTTCAAGCATATACAAAAATACATTGTATGAATTAAAATTCAGGAAATATTTCAAAGATTGCATTACATTAGAGGAAAATTTAGATGTAGAACATGCTATATGCTTTTATAAAATCGATTGTTTCATTGGGAGTGAATTATTATTACAAGGAGATCCAAATTGTAAACAAAGAAGTTTTAGATGAGTTAGAAGGACCGGCGATAATAATAGCAAATCACCCGAACACCCTAATGGATGCTTGGATGGTTGGTTATGCTAACAAACGAAGGGTGCATTTTATGGCAAAAGCTACTTTTTTTAACACTAGATTTAAACGAAAAGTTTTATCTGTTCTTGGCTTAATACCTGTAAATAGAAAGTCAGACGGTGCAGTCAAAGGAGTAAACAATAAGGATTCATTCTCAGCTTGTTATGAGTTGTTAGAGTCGGGAGGTGTTTTAGGTGTGTTTCCTGAAGGGACAAGTTTTTTGGAACGAAAATTACGTGAGTTGAAATCAGGGACTGCTCGCATAGCATTAGAGGCAGAATCGCGCAAAAAGGGTGCGTTAAAAATCAAAGTTATTCCGATAGGTTTGAATTATATTTCCGCAGATTCATATCGCGGAAAAGTGTTGATTCATGTAGGTAAACCTATTCAGATTGGTGATTTATGGAAAGAATATGAGCAAAATCAAGGAATTGCAGCCAAGAAATTGACAGAGAAATTCCGTGTAGAATTATCGCGTGTATTTGTAAATATGAGTGATAAAGCTCGCGAGAATACCATAGAAAAATTGCGTTATTTATTTGTTACCAAATACACGATAAAAAATAAAGTGGACCATGAAATGGAGTTCATGAAACTGGTTCAAGAAAGAATGGATGAATATAGTGCTACTTCGCCTTGGAAAGTTGAACAAATTGAACATAAAACGGATGAACTGATTGCATCACTACAAACATTAAATATAAAAGCAGATTTTTTGGATAGACCTTATCGAAGTGGGTTGTTTTTTAGACAAGTTATTCAAAGCTGGCTCTTTATTCTGTTAACAGTTCCATTGTTTTTATATGGATTTATTCATCATTTCATTCCTTACGCCTTAATTGGTTGGTTAATTCCGAAATTGACAAAAGATGTTGAGTATCATGCTCCACTTGCGATATTATTAGGTTTGGTGTTGTATCCGCTTAATTATATTGGATTTTTCTTTATTTCTTTGACTTTTTTTCAGTTAGATTGGTTGCAGCTAGCATTGTATATTGTGACTTTACCAATTTTTGGGATGTTTGCTCATTTTTATATGCGATTTATCAAGCATTTGAATTCAAAATTGATTTTTAACCGTTTTGCAAAGAAGCGTAAATCAAACTTCATTGCATTAAAAGAAAATCGAGAGGCATTAAGGCGCATCATTTTTGAAAGTTAGAATTCGCTGTAATTCGAACATATTCAATAAGATAAACCTACCTTTCTGATGACTCATTTTTGTTATAAAAAACTTTTTAAAAAAAAGCTTTGTAAAAACGAGACATTTGTTATTTTTGCACCCACGTTCATTGAACATTGGTGGGATGGGTGAGAGGCTGAAACCAACAGTTTGCTAAACTGTCGTACGGGTAACTGTACCGCGGGTTCGAATCCCGCTCCCACCGCAACGAAGTGAAGGTAAGTTTAAGTTAAGTACTTGTTTACTACACATAAAAAATAGTTCTTTTTGCTTGCAGATTAAAATTAAATTCTTACATTTGCACTCCGAAAGAAATCGGGGCGTAGCGTAGTCCGGTCATCGCGCCTGGTTTGGGACCAGGAGGTCGCAGGTTCGAATCCTGCCGCCCCGACTAAGGATGAGTAATCATCCTTTTTTGTTTCATACACTTTCGTTTTTTAGGTTCCGTAGCTCAGTTGGATAGAGCAACTGCCTTCTAAGCAGTAGGTCTTTGGTTCGAATCCAAACGGAATCACTTTAAAGCTCCTTTTTAGGGGCTTTTTTGTTTTTAATACGCTGAAAAAACAAAAGAAAACAACATCCTAAAAAGCAGATTCAAAATAAACGATTAAATTTGTAGTTATGGAAAAGCACGACTTCAATTAAAAACACAATCAATGCGCATCGGAATTAATACACGTTTTCTGCTTTCCAACAAAATGGAGGGTTTCGGTTGGTTTACCTTTGAAGTGGTAAAACGCATGGTGGAACAACACCCCGAACACGAATTTGTATTCTTCTTTGACCGACCTTACGATGAGAAATTTATCTTTGGAAAGAATGTAAAACCTGTCGTTTTGTTTCCGCCAACACGTTCTGCATTACTGATTATTTCGTGGTTTGAATGTGCGTTGCCTCGAGCAATGAAACGTGAGAAAATAGACCTTTTCTTTTCCCCCGACGGATTTTTATCGTTGCGTAGTAAGGTCAAGCAAATTGGCGTTATACACGATTTGAATTTTTATCACAGACCGCAGGGTTTACCATTTAGATACCGTCTTTACTTCAATTATTTTTTTCCGAAATTCACTCGCAAAGCGACAAAAATACTCACCGTTTCCAACTATTCCAAAGACGATATTGTGCAAACATACAATGTTGACCCGTCAAAAATTACGGTTGCATGGAATGGTGTTTCGGATATTTTCAAACCAATTTCGGACGAAGAAAAACAACAAACAAAAATCCGCTACACCGAGGGCGAAAATTATTTTTTGTTCGTGGGTGCATTGCACGAGCGCAAAAATTTGAAAACACTTTTAAAGGCTTTTCAACAATATAAAGAACAAGGAAAACCTGAAAAATTACTCATTGTTGGGGCAAATCTTTTTTCGGATAAATCCTTGAATTTAAACGCTGTTTCCAAAGAGTATCAACAAGACATTCATTTTACAGGACATTTAAAAATCGAAGGATTAGCACGTGTTACGGCAAGTGCAACGGCGTTGGTTTTTGTTTCGTGTTTTGAAGGTTTCGGTATTCCACTCGTCGAGGCAATGCGATGCGGCACACCGATTATTGCAGGAAATTTGACTTCACTTCCCGAAGTTGTTGGCGATGCAGGAATTTTAGTAAATCCATTTGATGCAACTGAAATTGCGAAGCAAATGCAATTCGTTGCCGAAAATAAAACGGTTCAAGCCGAATTAAGCGCAAAAGGATTGGTACGTTCGACTGTATTCAGTTGGGACAAAACGGCAAATATTGTTTGGGAAGTCATTGAAAATGAATTAACTAAATTAAAATAACAACTATGAAATACGTTTTTACCTTTTTATTTGTGAGTATCACGTGTATTTCTTTTGGGCAATTAAAAGCCAAACATACAGGTTGGTATCAAGGCGAAATGAAAGCCTTTACGCTTTATCAAAACATCAAAAATGTGGACGACCAAGCCGATTTTATTAAAATTGAGGCAAGTTCTATTTGCTTGTTTTTACATGAGAATAGTTTTACGCTTTATATTGCTGGTCAAAAAAATATGCAAGGAACATTTGAAGTACAAACTATTTCTAAAAAAGAACAACACTTACTCCTAAAATCATTCAATTTAGGGACGTTTCGGTTTATCTTAGATACCAAGAAAAAATTTCTAATTCTCACAGACAAAGAACAACAACCGCCTGTGATTATGCAGAAATTGAAGAAGAAAGCGCAACGTTCAGCGTGCGGGTAAGACATAAAACACCCTCGTTTTCGTCCATTAATTTTGTTGCTATAATGAATTAACCAATAATAAAACTTCGTTCACTAAACGCAGGAAGGTATTGGTCTGTTTCATAAAAATAACGAATGTCATCCTTACTGTCAGCCATACCCAAACTATACAAAATTGGCACAAAATGGTCGGGTGTTGGTGCTGCAAGTTTACCTAATTTGTGGCTATTTTCGTAGTTGATGATATTGGCAAAATTCCGTTCGTCAATTTGTTTTTTAATCCAATAGTCATATTCTGCCTCCCAACCGAAAGGTGTCATATCGTTTGACCTCATTTTTTGTATTGCAAGATTTAAATTATGAACGAGTGAACCACTTCCAATAATTAACACTCCTTTTTCTCGCAAGGATTTAAGTTGTTTACCCAATTCGTAATGATATTCGGGTTTTGCATAATAATCAATGCTCAACTGAAAAACAGGAACATCAGCATTGGGAAACAAGTGCATCAACATTGGCCATGCACCGTGGTCTAAACCCCAATCTGTTGTTTCGCTTACTGATGGAACAATTTTTTTTACTTCGTGTGCTATCTCGGGCGAACCTTTGGCATTATAATACACATCGTAAAAATGATCAGGAAAGCCGTAGTAATCGTAAATTTGTTTTTGCTCAGGCGATATGTTTACAAACGTTCCTCGTGTACACCAATGGGCAGAAACAACCAATGCTGCTTTTACATCGTAATTTTTCTGTAAGTCTTTGCCCAATTCAAATAAGGTATTCCAAAATGGGCGTTCATCTCTTGAAAGTGGAATGTCAAATGGATTTCCGTGTGACGTAAACAATACAGGCATACGCTTTCCTTGTACAGGAAGCATATCTGTAAATGCTCTTAAACTGCCTAATGTATTCATAGCTGCAAATGTTAAAATTGATTTTTTAAGAAATTCTTTTCTGTCCATTTTATCTGTTTTTTACTAGTCTTTATTCAATATGGCGTTTATTTCTATTTCAATGTCATTTCCTACCATAAATTCTTTAGTTCCCTCGCCTACTTTGTAATCCAATCGTTTTACGGTAAGTGTTCCTTTGAAAACATTGTTTGAAAGTGTAAAAGGAATCGTAACTTCTTTGGTTATTCCATGCATTGTCATCGTGCCTTTTAAAAGATATTGGTCAGCCTTTTTTGTAACACTGCTTGATTTGAAACAGATTGTTGGGTATTTTTCAACATCAAAGAAATCGGCTGTTCTTAAATGTTTATCACGTTTTTCGTTTTGAGTGTTTACAGTTGAAGCATCAATACAAACATCAAAATTAGAAGACGCAAGATTTTCAGGCGAAAAATTGACTGTGCCTTTCATTCCCGAAAATGTTCCCTCAACGGTTTTCGTTTTCATGTTTGTGACTTTAAAATTCACAACAGATTTGTCGCTGTTGATTGTTTGAGCAATACTTGTAGCTGCTACAAGAAAGCTTAAAACGAGTGTCATAGCTACTTTTTTCATTGCTTAAAAATTTTATTTGTTTATAATGATGCAAAGTTCCGCATAAATAAACGCTTAAAAATTAAGGTATCTTAAGAAATCACTTTTTTGTCAATTTTCTTCGCACCTCACTTAAATATTCGGGTGTCATTCCTAAATAGGAGGCAATAAATTTTAGCGGAATCCTTTGTATCAAAGTAGGATACGTTTCAACAAACTCCGTATAACGATCTTCGGAGGAAGCACTCATCAAAGCAATAAGTCGTTTGTTCGCAGTAATAAGATTGCGCATTAGTTTGATGTTTTGCTCAACTAAAAATGCTTGATCCAATTCCGCAATATTTTCAAACGTTGATCTTGTCAATAGCATCACTTCGCTATCCTCAATGGCATCAATAAAAATTACAGATGGTTTATTGTTTACCATGCCATCCATATCAGAAATTAACCAATCTTCGGGAGCAAATTGCAAAATATGTTCTTTGCCCGACTTGTCAATGACATAACTTCTCAAACAACCTTTCAAAACCTTGAAAACAACATTACCATGCTCGCCATGTCGAAGCAAGATTGTTCCTTTGTTTACCGATTTTGTCTGTAAGTTATTGAAAATTTCCATGGTTTAATTTGGTTTTATAATTCTAAAACTTTTTGTTTGAGCGGATATTTGACGTTGCAAAAAGTAAAAAGAATATAAAGCGTGTTTTCATTGTCAAACCTCCTCTCGAATGTGTTTGTATTTAAAGAAAATTGCAAATAAAATTGCAATAATCAAGGCATAAATGGCAAATGTCAACCAGATAGCCGACCAATCTTTGAAAAAAATTGTTTGTGAAAGTTCGTTGGTGTCAACTGTAATGTTTTGGCTTTTTAAGAAGGCTTGAAAAACAGCATTTTCGCTTGTCGTATCTAAGTAAGTGGCTAATTCGGTGGCTTTTGTGAATTTTAGCATAAAGAATTTGTCGATTGCCCAACCCGAAACCAAACTTCCTAAAATCGCCCCAAAACCATTGGTCAACATCATAAAAATTCCTTGTCCGCTCGAACGGTATTTTTTCTCAACGGTTGTGTCCACAAACATCGAACCGCTCACGTTGAAAAAGTCAAATGCCATTCCGTAAACGATACACGACAAAATGATTAGCCAAAACCCTTCTGCAGGATTTCCAAAACTTAAAAAACCAAAGCGCAACACCCATGCAAACATCGAAATCAACATCACTTTTTTGATACCAAAACGTTTTAAAAAGAACGGAATAGCCAAAATAAATACCGTTTCTGAAATTTGCGAAACCGACATTACAATCGTTGAATATTTGACCATAATCGAATCGGCATATTTGGGAAATTTCTCAAATTCACTCAAAAAAACATCGCCATACGCATTTGTCAACTGCAAAGCTGCTCCCAAAAACATGGAAAAAACAAAAAATAACGCCATTTTTCGGTCTGCGAACAATTTAAAAGCGTCCAAACCGAGCAGTTTGAAAAACGATTGTTTCTCTTGAATCTTATTTTGTGGTGGACATTTCGGCATCGTAACACTGTAAATTCCCAAGTTGACTGCGGCAATAACAC
>DAOMPZ010000010.1:12530-27670 GCA_035445045.1 Crocinitomicaceae bacterium
ATAACACCGTTGTAAAACTGCCCGACAGTTGCTTTTACGCCGAGCAAATTCGTTACCCACATCGCTACGATAAATCCGATTGTTCCCCAAACTCGAATGGGTGGAAAATCTTTGATAATGTCGAAATTATTGTTTTTCAAAACGGTATAAGAAATCGAATTGTTGAGCGCAATCGTTGGCATATAAAACGCCATAGCGACTAACATGACCCAAAAGAATGTATGCGGATTATCCACCGTTGACATCACGTAAAGCGAAACGGCGTAAAGCAAGTGCATTGTGCCGTTTAATCGCTCGACATTTATCCATTTATCGGCGATAATTCCTGTCAACGCAGGCATAAAAATCGAGGCAATTCCCATGGTGGAAAAGATAACGCCAAAATCGGTTGCGTTCCAACCTTTCGTCCCAAACCAATAGTTGGCAATCGTAATCAACCACGCTCCCCACGTGTAAAATTGTAAAAAATTTAAAATCGTGAGTCTTGTTTTTAAATTCATACGTGCTGGTTTTAGTGTGCTGAGCGACGATTAATTTCGTCCCTAATTTTTGATGCTAATTCGTAATTTTCATTTTCTAAGGCCTTCGCAAGTTGCTCGTGTAGTTGTTCTAATGTAACTTGCGGTTCGGCTTGTGTCGATTCGGCTAAGGCTTGCTCTTGTGTCGTGTCTAATTCTGCTGTTTCGTCCATTAAAATTCCTGCGCTATCCATAATTTTGTCAAAGGCATAAATGGGGCATTTAAAACGAACTGCAATCGCAATCGCATCGGAGGTTCGTGCATCAATAGCAATCGTTTCGCCATTTTGTTCAAACATCAATTTAGCGTGAAAAATTCCCTCGTTTAGTTCGTCAATCAACACTTCTTTCAGACCTATTTTAAACGAATTTGCAATGTTTTTAAACAAATCGTGTGTCAACGGTCGGTTGGGTATCATGCGCTCCAATTCAATAGCAATTGCCTGCGCCTCATACGAACCAATAATAATCGGTAATTTGCGCACGCCTTCTCGCTCTGAAAGCAACAAAACATAAGCTCCAGACTGTGTTTGACTATATGATAATCCGATAATTTCTAACTGTACTTTATTCATCTCAACTATGATGTACGTATAACTTTTTGCGTTAAAGTTAAGAAAAGTATTTGGATTTGGTGATGTAGGAACGATTTTATGACGTTAGGATTTTAAGATATTAGGACGAGAAATCAACCATTGTTTCACTTCCTTACTAAAATCTTCATACGAACGTACTTTTCCTTTTTTAATATCTTCTCTCGAGCTTTCAGCACAAGCGTTGAGTTCTACATTGATTGTTGCCTTTAACTTTTTCAATTTAAAAATTCGGTTTCAATTCGTGTGTTTTATAGAAATCTTCGATGTATTGCATCGCTTCTTTGGGCGAATCGGTAATTTTGAATAAATCCAAATCCGTTTCGGAAACGTTGTGTTCTTGTTCTAACATAGCTGTTTTTATCCAATCAATTAATCCTGACCAATATTCAGCACCCATTAAAATAATCGGTTTGCGGACTATTTTTTTTGTCTGAATTAACGTAATTACTTCAAATAATTCGTCCAATGTTCCAAAACCACCTGGTAAAATAACGAATCCTTGTGCATATTTGACAAACATCACTTTTCGGACGAAAAAATATCTAAAATTAAAACTATGCTCAAAATCAATAAATTTGTTTGGTTCTTGTTCGTGTGGTAAATTAATATTCAATCCAACTGAAATTCCGTTTGCCTCTTGCGCACCGACATTTGCTGCCTCCATAATTCCAGGTCCACCGCCCGTAATCACACCAAAACCATTGTTGGCACATTCTTTTGCCATTTCTTTTGCCAGCTGATAGTATTTGTTTTCGGGACTTGTGCGTGCCGAACCGAATATCGAAATACAAGGTCCAACTTGCGCCAAACGGTCATACGAATCCACAAATTCGGACATGATTTTAAAAATCGCCCAACTGTCATTTACTTTGATGGCGTTCCAATCTTTTTTTATTGCTTTCATTTTTAAGGTATTGAATGATTGACAAATATAAGGAATTATTTCTTTTTAGACATTAAGATATTATGATGTTATGACATTACGACCGAACACCGAATTTTATGCTACTAAAAATCCTTGACAATCAAAAAACATATCTATTAAAACCCGAACACCCAACTAAAATATACGTAATTATTCGTATTGCACAACTGAAACTTCTCACGTACCTTTGTCCCAAAATAGTTGGTTATGAAAAAATTTACGTTACTTTTTGTTTTGTTTTTGGTTGCGAGTCCATTTATCTACGCGCAGGAAACAAGTGATATTTTAGCTGTTGACGGAACAAACAAACCTTTGACGGAACAGTTTGTTTTGCGAGATAGAGAGGGCGGTCGCGATAAAAGTTGGAAAAAACAACAACGTAACGGTGAACATAAAATCGACAAGCAATACGGCGGAATTGGTATGTCTGTTTATAACCCGATGTTGGGCGGAAACATCGAGTCGGGACTTTGGACAGAGGCAAATCTTTTGACAGATTTACTTGAGTTTCGCTTAGGATTTGGACAATTTACCGTGAATGGTTACGCAAAAAAACAAGCAGCAAAATACAACTCACCACGTTTAAACGAAGAAGTATTTGGTTATAATTTTTATGTCGGGGCAAATCTTCCGATTAAATATTTAGGTTTTGGGAGACAAGCATCAGCGTTTAGAGTTTTCCGTGGACACCCTGTCGTAACAGTCGGCGCAGGTTTGATGAATTTTACAAATAAAAATAACTATCGAAAACCTAGTACAGCCCAACTTTGGTATATTGGTGCAAGTCCAGGGTATCGTGTACGTTTTCCTGCAGGCTCGTTGGAGTTTAATTTTAATATGAATTTAGGTTTGCGAGCAGGTCAAGAAAAAGATTTTTATAAATCGTTTAATTTCTACCCTTCCGCGACTTTGCGTTTAGATGCGTTGAAATTGTTTTACGACCCAAAATCCGTGACCATTCACGGTACTCAGACGAGTACAGAGAACTATAAGTCAACATCATATCGTTCGGGCAATTACATATACACCTACACGACGTATGACGTTGTGACACGCCCTGTTTCATTTGGTATTCAAGACATAGGCTTTCATTTTGGCGTAGGTCCAAAAATTTCGTACATGTCACCGAAACGTTCGCCTTACATTCCGACATCAATCATCGGAGGTGTTGCAGCAGAAGGAAGATATTCGTTTTTGGATTTTGGCGTTTCGTTAGAGGGTGGAAAAATTGGTCATGGTGGAAAATTAGTACCTAAAAAATCAGAGAAATTCCCATACAGAAAGAAATTAGACCGCAATGAAACAACGGGTTTAGGAACGGTTAATACATTCAATTTTTACTCACAAGTTGGTATCGACTTAACATCTATCATTGCAGGATTGGCAGGAATTAGCATCAGCAAAGGTTCGGCAACTTCGTTTTTTGCCTTGACTGGCGGTGTTAATGTGGGCGGGCATTTTACGTGGGGACAACAATTTATCGACCCAAGCGATGCAACGAAATACGACCAATTAGTAGCGCAAAACGACCCAATCAAAGTCAAAGAAAAATTCATCGACCCACGTAAAGTTGGTTTAGGCTATTTAGGTGGATTTTACTTGAATGTTGAAATTGGTGCGTTATCGTTTAAAATTACTAATTTACGTTATTACGCTGCTCCGTTCGCAAGTACAACGATGTACAGCATTACGTATCGTTTTCCTGTGGTGAGGAGGAAATAATCTGTGGTCAATTACGAATTACGTAAGCGAAGACGAAATTAAAGCCTTATCGTAAAAAATCACGGCAACGAGTTTTTGGTTCTTTTTGTGGGAAAAAGAATAAAGAAAACCTCACTCAATCTCAAATTCCACTTCTTGTTGCTTTTGCTTTTTGGCTTCTTCGACTTTTTTGTCAATCGTTTTTTGAAGTTTTGACTTTTCTTCGACTTTCGGTTTTGGTTCGTCTTGTTTACCACTAAAATCAACTTCAATTTCCACTTCTTTTTTCTTTGGAGCTTGATAATATTGAATGGTCGAGTCTTTTTTGCCGATGCCAAATTCCGATTTAAACATGGATAAAGCCTCTTTTTTGGCGTTTTCTCGATTTTGTTTTTGTTGTTCCTTGCTCGCCGTTTTGTCCCATGCAATAATTGGATTGTCGAGTGTTCCTGTCATTTTCATAAAGACCAAAAATCCTGTTCCGTCATCTTCAATAATGCCAAATTCGGAATCTTTGTCAAATGTTTTGACATCTCTAAAACGGAACGAAAAACGGTAATCAATTTGATTATCAAACGTATGCCAACCGCTCAAAGTCAAATCTAAGGCGTTGGAATTAATTTTCATTTCGGGAATGGTCACTTTGCCGTTGACAATCGTGAAATTATTTTCCAAAACGTCAAATTTCAAGTTCATCAGACGTTGTTCGAAAAATGTTAATTGCTTTTTGCTAATAACCATTTTCGTTGCTGATTTTTTCAAATCGCCCATAATCGAGCGGAACATTCCGACATTTTCCAACGTTCCGTTTGTGATTTTGACATTAATATTGGAAACGATTTCTTGCATCAAAATTCCTTTTCGCAAGTCAAACGGAGCTTTCAAATCCAAGCTAACAAGTGCATTTCCGTTGATATTTTCTTCTTTGAGAACCGATTGTTCAAAGTTATTCCATTCTTTGAAAAGTCGTTTAAAATTGATTTCATTCGACCTTAAATTAGTCGTCACCATAAAATATTCGGGACTTGTTTCGTGAATAGTCAAATTTCCAGCGATAGCCGTCCCGCCGTTTTCGACATTCAAACCCGAAAAAATGAGTTGGTGTCCACTCAAGGTAAGTTGACTGCGCAAATCGGTAAATTCGTGTTTTTTGTATTTCAATTTGCCAATGTTAACATTCAAATTTCCCGAAACATTCACAGGCAATTGATACACACGTTCGCTGACATTTACAGCGTTTGAAATGGTATTTTCACTGTCCAAATTCAAATCTTGCACATCAATATAGTTACTTTTCAGTTCGGCATTGACCAAAATACTTCCGTTGTTGGAAAGGAATTGTTCGATGTTTCGAAATTCGCCGTTTAACACCAAATCCGACTTGCCTAATTTTACATTAAAACCTTGTACAAAAGCCTCATTTTGGTTGAACGTAATTGCGCCGTTAATATCCGAAAAAACACGTGTATCGTTTGTTAATTTAAGTTCTGTTTGGCTCAACTGCATATCACCCGAAAGATTGTTGATACGAAATGTTTCGCCGTGTGTTGAAACGTCAAATTGCAATTTGCTGTAAACCAAACCTTTGATATAATCCAATTCTTGAACGTGTATCAGTTGCGACAAAGCACCCAAATTTACTGCTCCGTTTGCTGTTCCTTGGTAGCGTGGATTACTAAAATTGGTCATCAAAAATCGACCGCTGAAAGGCCCTGTTTGTGATTGAAAATCAAACGTTTTGAGCGAAATGTATTCATTTCCAACGCCTTTTTTGTTGGAATATTCGCCCTCGACATTGATGTTTGTTAACGTAATATTTTGCGATGGTTCAGTCAGTTGACCATTGTTGACTTTAAAACGGCAATCCACGATAACAGGCGTTAATTTGGAATTATCGTCCGAAATTTCAAGGTTAAAATCGACCATTCCTTTGCCTTTGTATTTCAAAATATCTTTGTCAGCAAAAAGGTTGTTAATAACGCCTTCTAAGGGCAATTTTTGTCCATTGATTCCAATCAAAAAGCCTAAATCTGTAAAGCGTGCTTTGATGTCAAACGGTAAATTTTCAATAATAATCGTTGACTTGGGAATTTGAATAACATCTTGTTTTTTGTCAATTATCAAACTAAAATCAAGGTCGGTTTTTTTGTTTTTCAACAGCGTCACATCTTGGTCTTTGATTGCCAAAACGGTCAATTTAGCTTTTGTTTTTAGGTCGAATTTTTCCGCTTGAAAATCGCCGTTAAAACTCAATTTATCAACTACTGTACTGTAAAATTGTTTGGTAATTTTATTGTTGTAACTAAGTTTAAAATCTTGTAATTGAATAGCTTGTAACTTAAATTCAATCGGCGTTGACGTGGTTGTGTCAGCAGAAGTTTTAAAAATCATATAATTTTCCCGACCGTCTTTGTATTCGACCAACTTCGCTACACCTGACGAAATATTGGCTTTTTCCAAGACGTATTTTTTGTTCCAAAGTTTGAGTGCATCAAATTCCAAACGCACCAAATCGGCATACAAAACAGTGTCGTTGGTTTGTTGAATGGTATCGAAAATCAACACTTTATTAAAATCAACCGAAACACGTGGAAACGTTCCCCAAAACGTTACGTCAATTTTTTCGACATTTACTTTGGCAACTAAATGTGTGTTCAGTTCGCTAACGACATAATTGATGATTTTTTTGCGAAAAGAATATACTAAAATGCTGATTAACAGAATCAAACTCAAGAGCGTAATTCCTGTCCATTTGGCAATTTTTAGTATGATGCGTTTGTTCATAAGGGTAAAATTAAAGAGTTTTCCGATTGATTTTTCGATTTTTTCCAAAGTTTATTAACGGTCGAATATTGAAACGTTAGCAGATTCGATTAATTTTGTCGGAAGATTAAAAAATTATGTTCAAAAATCCGTTTATCGTTTTCGCCCTTGGAGCAGTTGTAATGGCGTGTATTTTCTTCCTTATTCCGATTAATTTATTTGACGGCGAAGTGCATTTTGACACAGGCTTGCAGCAATTTACAGAACCGACGAAATTAGCACTCAGCTATTTTATTGGCATTGGCATCACAGCAGGCGACATGAAAGATGTTGTCAGCTTTAATTTAACGACAGCAGGCTATGCCGTGGCAGGAATTTTTATCATTGGATTCCCTGCGTTGTTTGCGTATCGGGTGTATTTGAAGGGGAAGTGACAGGAGGATTTTATGACTTTAGGACATTAAGACGTTACGACCGTCATAACGTCCTAACATCATAAAGTCGTAATGTCTTTTTGTCAAAAAACATTTCAATCCCAAGATTTTTATTACCTTTAGTGCGAACTTGTAGAACTATGAATTTTGAATTAATAAAAAAGTCAGATTATACTCTGATAGTCAGCTCAATAGAAAAAATTGATGCAACGAATGCGCCTGAACTGCGTGACATTTTTACACAATGTCAAAATAATTCGAATAATAAAATCATCGTGGATTTGTCCCAATCGAAGTATTGTGATTCGTCGGGATTGAGTGCGATTTTGGCAGGACACCGCTTTTGCAGAGATACCAACGGAACATTTATCGTTGCAGGCGCACAACCAATGGGTAGTAATTAATTGCTATTGCGCAGTTGGACAAAGTGCTTAGCTTGGCGACATCTGTGGACGAGGCAGAAAAAGTTATCGCTTAATTATTCGTGAGTTTCAAAGTCCGTATATTGGGTTCGGGTTCGGCTGTGCCTACAACGTTGCGCAACCCTACGGCGCAATATGTTTTTTGCCACAACCGACATATTTTGATTGACTGTGCCGAAGGAACTCAAATGTTACTCAGACAGCACAAAATTTCGCTCCAACACATTGACATCGTTCTGATTTCGCATTTGCACGGCGACCATTATTTTGGATTAGTTGGGTTAATTTCAACTATGGATTTGCTTGGGCGAGAAAAAAAACTAACGATTTATGCTCCGAAAAATTTAGAAAAAATAATCCGTTTACAGCTTGAATTTCAAAACTTTAGCCTTGGTTTCGAGTTGGAATTTATCCTTTTAGACGGAAAAGAAGCAAAGGAAATTTACAACGATAACATTATTTCAATAAAAACATTTCCACTCAAACACAGCATTCCGACCAATGGTTTTACAATCGAAGAAGTATCTAAAAAACGCCGAATAAACAAGTTTCTTTTTGAACTCGACAAAGTTCCCATTCCTGCTGCAATTTTGTTTAAAGACGGAAAAAATTACACCGCAACCGACGGAACAGTTTACGATTATTTGACCTACACACACGACCCCGAACCATCAAAGAAATACGCCTATTGTTCGGACACTAAATACTTCGAGCAAATCATTCCGCACATTGCTAATGCTGATGTTTTATACCATGAAGCTACCTTTACGAAAGAGATGCAAGAGCGTGCTAAAAAAACATTCCATTCTACCGCCGAACAAGCTGCCACAATCGCTCAAAAAGCAAACGTCAAAAGGTTGATTTTAGGTCATTTGAGCGCACGTTACAAAACTGTTTTTGCGCATTTAGACGAGGCAAAACCCATTTTTGAAAATACGTATGTGGTGAGTGATGGTGATGAGATTGTGGTTTGAAAAAGACCCGCTACGCTGTAAGACTTTATGACGGAAGACTCGCTACGCTATACGACAAAATTCCGTAAAGAAAATCGTGGCTTCTCGAAAAACCGTCCTAACATCATAATGTCGTAACGTCCTAACGTCCATCTCACCCTTTCCGTTGGCGGATAAAATTCACAAAATCGCCTAATCTACGTTGTGAAACAGGCAATTCAACGTTGTTATCCATGATAATCGAACCGCCTTTAGTTTTTATCAATTCTTTGCCTCTGGCGACATTTACCAGATAGGAATGATGTATGCGGAAGAAATTTTCAGAAGAAACCATTCCTTCAAAATAACCAATGTTGCGAGAAGATAAATATTGTCTGTCAACCGTGAAAATATGCGTATATGGTCCATCGGACTGAAAATATAGAATATCCGAAACCGAAATACCGTAAGACACGCCTTTGTGCGTTACAAAAAGTACAGGCGTTTCTCTCTTCTTTTTAACCTTTTGCAAAACTAAATCCATAGCTTTTTCAAACTCGTTGGTGTTTATCGGTTTTAACAAATAATACGAAGCGTAATTGTTATTTAATGCCTCCATCGCATAATCTCTGTGTGCTGTGATAAAAACACTCTCAAACGCTCGGTTTTCTACCGCTTGAACAACATCAATACCGCTACCTCCTTTCAGGTGAATGTCTAAAAACACAATATCGACATCATTTTTAGAAAGATAGTCGATTGCACCCTTTTTAGTGTCAAGTACTTTCACGACACTACATTCGGGAAACATTTCAAGTTTTTTCTGTAAAAGAACTTGTCCAGCTATCTCGTCTTCAATAATTACGCAGTTTATCATAGTCTATTATAGGTATGTTAATTTGTACAATAGTTCCCGAACGATTTTCTTCTTCTATGTCACTTATCTGAAAAGAAATGTCAAGTCCATATTTTTGGTTCATTATTTTTATTTTATCTTCTATCAAGCGTATGCCGTGTGAAGTATGTCGCTCACGGTGTCTGTTAATTTCCGCAGATTTTTTACGCCCAATACCGCTATCTTCAATACGTATTTCAAAGTTATTTCCTACACTTTTAACCGATATTTCCAATTTACAACGCTTATCACTGTGTGCAATACCGTGAATAATTGCATTTTCTACAAACGGTTGTATCAACATAGACGGAATTTTACATTTTTCATTACCCTTGACATCTGTATTTATTTGATAATCAAAAGAATTATTGTATCTTTTTTGTTGAATAAAGAGATACAATTCTATCATTTCTAATTCTTCTTTTAATGAAATCAAGAAATCGTCATTCTTTTCAAGAAAACGGCGTAACAATAACGAAAAATCTTCCAATAAACGTTCTGCTTCCTTATATTTTTCAGTTGTCAATAAAAAGACAATGTTATTGAGCGTATTAAACATAAAGTGAGGATTCATCTTGGATTGAATAGCTTTTAGTTTCAATTCAAGTAGCATATTATTGATATTATTCCGTCTTTCTATTCGTTTATTCTGAAAACGAACGGCGAAAAAAATCAACGCCATAGCAACAAGTACCAAAACGACATAAAATGTGGTTGTTTCATAAAAATAAGGCGTTATCGTAAATTGATACGCCAATTCCTGTGGATGAAGGTCGTTAAAACTGTCAATTGCACGCACATAAAACGTGTATTTTCCAGGTGGAAGCATTTTTAAAATTACCTGTCGTGATTTTTGCAACGGACTCCAACTATTTGAGGAATTTTCACCCGATAATTTATATTGATAATAAATGTTCTTTTGTTCTGAAAATGTAGGAAAATAAAAGTCAAACTGTATCGAATGGATATTTTTGCCAAAATCAGATGAGATTGGTCGAATTGTATCGTTCACAATAATAGATTTGAATTTTGGAGTACTTTTTTGATACGTTAAATTTTTACCGATACTAAATTCCACCAAACCATTAATAGACGGAAACCAAATTTTTTGACCTTGCTTCAAATAATTATTACAAAAACCACCATTGAACTCCGTATTCTTTATCCCCACTTCTTCGCCATAATATTCAGGAACAAGATAAGGGAGTTTGCCTCTGTAAAAATCTTGTAAATCTTGTTCCGAAACCGCCCAAATTCCTTCGTTAGAAGACATATACAAATATCCGTCTTCACTTTTTACCAAGGTAAAGACATCTTTATTCAATTCACAATTAAGTTTGCTATTAATCGAGGTCAACCGTCCTTTCTCATACACATACAAACCACCACCATACGTACCTATCCACAAACAACCTTGTTCATCTTCATAAAAGCAACGCACCTCTTTACCTTTTAAGCCGTCTTTTTTGTCAACATGAACAAGTTGCTTTCCTCCCTTCGTTACAATAAAAAAGCCGTCTGCACTTCCAAAACAAATAGTGCCATCTCGCAATTCATAAGCAGAAACAATATTGCCACCCGTTTTTAATATCGGCGTACTACCTTTTGAATGTTGCTTAAAAACACCTCGACTAGAACCAATCCAAACATTTTTTTCTGAATCTCTAAAAATGGTTTGAATGTACATCTCCCGAATTCCGTGCGAATGAATCGAATCAACTAAAATTCCATTGCGGTAAATGAATAAACCATGACTGAATGTTCCAACGTAAAGATTATCGTCCACCCAAGCAAGTGCAGCAACATGTCTATTGGTTTCGGCATACGTTTGTTGATTTCCTTTTTTGTCTATCTTGATAATATTTCCTTTGGACGCTGTCGAATAAACCGCCCCTTGCTTATCTTGTACAACCGAAGTAAACGATTGAGATAAATTTATTTCAGAAGTAGTGTAATACGTTTTAACTTTTTTGTGCTTCAAAACCACCGCACCATTATTTTCTGTCCCGACAAAAATGCAATTATCAGACGGGTGATGGTACAATCCATATAACGAACCCGACATCAAACCGTCTTTCGTATTGTAATGACTGCGTTTGTCGTTTTTAATGTGATACAAACCTCGTGACGATGTCACCAACAATTCATGTTCGCTCAAAAATATAGCATCTCGAAAAAGCACATCGGTTCTTACTGCATCAATCAACGGATTGATTTTATATACACGGTAATTCTCATCAATATAATGTACATCGCCATTGATAGCAATAAGTTCATTCGTGTATGGGTTTTTCTTTAAGATAGAATAATAACCTTTTAAAAGAATTTGTTTTTTTCCTGTATTTTTTGACACCTTATATAAATGCTTGCCGTCTGCTACAAAATAATAATCACCAAATTGCGTAATAGCAATGGCATTTTTAATATTTGTTTGAATAGACAACAAAACATTTTTCACATCAAGCGTAGTTGTTCGGATTAATCCATCAGCGGAAATACCATTCAGTATGTTTCCGTCAGTTTGAACGCAAGAATAATAATATAACTTTTTGTAATGGGGTAAAATTTGACAATACTCACCACTCGACATCAAGCCAAAAAGTTTTTGCGAAGATTTATCATAGCTCAAATTGTAAAAAATATTGCTGAAGTTTTCATAGCCTGAAATAGGTGTAAATTCAATACCATTAAATGACGCTAATCCATTCATAGTTGAAACAACGACCTCATTTTGCCACTCCGAAATAGCTATTACTTGATTTTGAGGCAAACCATCTTTGGCATTATATGCCGAAACCGAAAATGGAAAATATGACTCTGCCGATTGTCCTAATACCATATTATATAAGCACACCCAAAGACTTGCTAATAATAAGGATTTTATATTCATTGTTTTCTGTGTCACATATAATGATTTACGTTGCAAATATATCTATTTATTTAGACGAAGCAAGTTAAGAATGATGAGTGAAGAGTGCAGACCGAAAATGGTTTTACGCAAAGTTCACAAAGTTTTTCCCTTTGCGACCCTTGCGCCTCCTCTGCGAACATTGCGGTTAAAAAAATCACTTATTAAGAATAACCCCTCACTTATTAATTTAAAGGCAGTTACGTCAAATCAATGCGTTAGTTTTGCGCCATTCGTTTTTTAAAAATTTAATTTATGAGAAAAAATCACACATTATCTCTCTCAAGTTCTTCAAAAACAAAGTGGTGGCATTTCCTAATGCTAACTACTTTCGTTGTAATGAACTTGAGCGTTGTTGTTGCACAGAGCGAAAAAGAAAACCACACGGTTATATACCTAAACGGTCAACTTAACAGTTTAAGTGTTGGCGATGAAGACAGCTGGAGTATGCTAAACGGTACAACAGGACAGTCGTTTTCAGGAAAAGGAGCTAGCGTTTACGAAAACAAGTTTGATGTACCAGGTACTTACACCTTGCGTACAACACACACCGATGTTTGTGGACACGAACATGGAGCTCAAGAGAACTCAATGAAGATAATTACGGTATTGCCATACAAAGTCACGTTCTTGTTTGACGAGATTTCGTTTTCCAAACCATTGGAAGAAAGTACATCTTTTGATGAAGAAACTGTTACCGTTCCTTTTATATTGGAACGCTTTGACAACTCAGACATCGCTTTTCCCGAATTTAGCATTCGTGCATCAGGTGTGGGAGCAAAGATGACAGGACGTGCGAAAGAAGGTCAAACGTTCAAAGCAGGACGTAACACCCTTATGTTTACTTTAAGCGGTTCGTTAAAATCAAACACGTACGTTAGTCTTCATTTTATTGACAATGTAAACGGAATTATCCAACCATTTTATTATCCACTTAAAATTAAATAAGAAATGGAGTATTTTAAATCAAAACTAAAAGCAATTTTTCTTTTATTAGGAATCGTGCTTGGTATGCAAGCAACGGCATTGGCACAGTGTGGATTTGTTCCCACTTGTCCCAATACCGATTATCTTAACTTCGGTATCGCTTCTAAAGACATAGATGTAGAAACGTTAGAGTACGACAACTTTACGGCAGGTTTTCACGCCTCTACCGCTCGTACAGCTAATGGTACGTATGAGATTTGGGGGCAAAATACACACCGTAATGGAACAGCTAATTTACTTAGTCCAACAGTTGTAAATGCAACGAACTATCCTGGTTTAACGGGCGATGTATTAAAAGTACACATTGGATCAAGTTCAACCAGTCACCAAATGATTTTGTTAACCACAGATGGTTTGTGGGCATGGGGAACAGAAGGTATTGTAATAGCTAATGCTCTTACAAGCAGTACTGCTTTTCAAAAATTAAACATTGGTGGACAAGCAAATGGTTTACCCGCAGGTGTCACGCCATTAGATGTGAAAATGATGTTTGTTACAAATCAAACAATTGCCATTACAACGTGTAATGGAGATGTTTATGTATTGACACAACAAGTTCGAAATACAGGTACGGGAATAACTAGTGGATTAGATGCTACAAAATGGTATCGTCCACAAGTTGAAACAAGTCCTGGTGTTTTTACCGACCTTACCAACATCATTCATTTAAGAGGGCAATACAATACCTTATTTGCTTTACAACAAGACCCTATTTCAGGAGTACAAAAACTATACACATGGGGAACTGAAACTTATTTAGGAGATAATTCTGTAACAACTGCACGAGCAACCCCAACAGAAATGAATTTACCAGATGTAACAAAAACCATCAAAATGATAGGGTGTACGAGACGTTCAGCAGGTGGTGGTGCGGTAAGTTATTATGTATTATCTACGGACGGTAATTTATACACACTTGGTAATAACCAAAACAGACAATTAGGGGACTTTACTACCTCAAATTCTAACAATTGGATTCAACCTACATACACAGATGGTGGTGCTGTAATGGATAATATTCATTGGATTTCTCCACAAGAACATGATCCACAATATCCTGCTATTAATGTATTGACAAAAGACTCTACGGTTTATTCATGGGGTAGTAATAACAACCGAATGATAGGTCGAGGTGATAATAATAACGATTATAACCCAGGAATGCCTGGGGGAATAACGATGGCAGATAGAGTTCTTGCTATAGAAACAGGGGGACATACCTCTATGTTGATTAAAAAGTGTGAAAGTTATTTTGGCTACGTAGGACATAGAATTGCAGGAAGTATGGGTGATGGAACAAACAATACAAGCACTCCATTTAACTATACTTTTGCAACTTCCACGGTATTTATCTGTGGTGCTACAAGTGTCAGTCTTGATCTTGTTGCAAATGCTGCGGTAACAGGTCTAAATGGTTTGTACTGTAATGGCGAAACAATTCGGTTAGAGGTTTCTCCTTCCCCAGGAACATTATCAATACTTTCTGGTCCAGCTATGGTTACTCAAATTTCTCCAAGTGAATATGACCTTATGTTCGGAGGTTTAGGTAACACAACAATTGAAGTTGCCTATGAGTTCCCTATTCCAGGGTGTCCTGCTGGGAAAACAACTAACAAAAAAGTATTCACTGAAGATTGTGATCCTGCTGGTATTCGTAACGAGCGTGATACAACACTACAAGGCGGAACAATTACAGGTAATTCATTAAACAATGATGTTGACCCGAATAGTGGAAATAATACAACATTAACAGTAACTACAACACCTGTTAGAAATCCAACCAACGGATCATTTACAATTGATGCAACTGGTAACTATACCTATACACCAACAAATTCAAACTGGTCAGGTACAGATATGGCGGTAGTAAGTGTGTGTAATAGTTTTACACCTCAATCGTGTGTAAACGACACTATTTTCATTGTTGTACTACCTATATCTAACGAAACAGCAGCAACACAAGCAGGTACGCCAGTAACAGTTGATGTAACAAACAACGACGGTACATTAGCAGGAGGAACGAAACTAACAGTAGGTTCTGTTGTTGATAGCGGTTCTA
>DAOMPZ010000011.1:0-27050 GCA_035445045.1 Crocinitomicaceae bacterium
AAAAAGGAAACCGCAAAGATTTGAGTAAACGCATGAAAGATTTTTTTGACTTTTACTTGAATAATGGCGAAAAACCCGATTGGATAACGGAATAATCGCTGGCTGAGCGAAGTCAGCGATTATCAAAACGCTTGATGTCGATTTCTTTGTCTAATTCGGTATCGTCAACTAAAAAACGTAACATTTCATTTGCCATAAATGGAGCAATTAAATAACCTTTTGTTCCCATACCATTGAAAACATACAGTTTTTCTTCAGTTGGGTGTTGTCCTAAAAGTGGTCTTCTGTCTTTGACGGTCGGGCGAACACCTGCCAAATGGTTGACAACGGTGTAATCCGCACGGATTAAATTTTCCAAATCATGTTCTAATTGCGCTCTTCCCTCGGTGGTTGTGTGCAACGAGCTGTCGTGCCATTCGTAGGTTGCGCCTACTCGAAAAAGTTCGTTGGAAAACGGCAAGACAAAACATTTGCGGTTAATAGATTCGTCAGACGGAATGTCCGTTGATTGCACCTCTATCGTTTGTCCTTTTGTGGGGTCTAACGGCAAATAATTAAAATACGGATTGTTGATTAATTCGTAACCCTCGCAAAAAATTACGCCTTTGTAATTGTCTATTTGTTGGTGTATTTTTAATTGGTCGTAAACGATGTCAAAATTTCCGTAGCGCAGTAAATCGTGTTGTTGAAAAAACGCTCGCAAGCCAAAAATAAAAGCATTGGTGTCAATCCAAGCGGCTTGTTTGACAATGCCTGTTCCGTATTCTTGATAGAGATTTTCGGGACTTGGCGAATTAATTTCTCCCAAATACGGAAGATAATTTTCATTTTTCTTCTTTTTTTCCCAATCTTCTTTTTCTTGCTCGTGTGAAAATGAACGACGAATTTGCAAATCGTGCCAAATTTCTTTCGTTAACAGTTGTCCGATTTCTTGATAAAAATTTTTGGCATACGGTAAAAACGCATCAACTTCCCAACTTTTGGTTGTTCGTCTAAAAACAATCGGGTTGATTAAACCAGCTGCCACAACCGAACTGAAATTTTCTTCTTTGGTAACAACTTCAAAAGCAATATTGTTTTTATAAAAATGGTATGCCAGCGACAAGCCTGTCAAGCCGCCACCAACGATTAAATATTTTTTATCCTCCTGCATACGCAATGCTAATTATACTGATTTCTATCGGGTATTTGTCTTTGATAAGTTTGACGGCTGTTTCGAGTGTCGAACCCGTGGTAATGACATCGTCAACAAGGGCAATGTGTTTAATGTGTTCGGGAAGTTCTTCATTCAAGCAAAAAGCTTCTTGTACGTTTGTCCAACGTTCAAATTTTCCTTTTCTCGTCTGACTTTCCGTGTGTGTTTGGCGTGTCAGAAAAGTGGTGTTAATCGGTTTGTTGGTTAATGTAGCAATACCTTTGGCAATTTCCTCACTTTGGTTGTAGCCTCGAATGTGCTTTTTCTTTTCATGCAAGGGAATGGGAACTAAAAAATCAACCGTTGAAAAAGCGGACATTTCTTTGATGCGCTCGCCGATTAATTCGCCCATGTATTGCGCCAAATCGGGACGATTGTAGTATTTCAAGTGGTGTAAAATGGCTTGTGATTGGTCATTTTTCTTGTAATAAAGCAAGGCAAACAATGTGTTTACGGGAATTCTGCCCCAAAAAAGTTTGTCAAGCGGACTGTCTTCTTTGTAATTTTCAAAATCGGTGTGATGTAGTTCGTTTTTACAAAGTGTACACAGATGTTTTTCAAAAGACGAAAGTTCAGATTGACACACCAAGCACGTTTCAGGATAAATTAGATGTAAAATATCCGTTGATGTGCGTTTAAGATATTGCAATACGTTCATGTTTTGTCTTTTTGGGGTAAAAGTACGAATTTTAAAATCACATAATTACTGACTTCATCTTTCTACACGCAGTAAATTTCCGTAATATAGTTTTTTTCCTGTTGTCGTTTTGAGCCATAATTCTTGGATAGAACATTGCGACATAGGGAAATGTCGTTTGCTTATTTCGGTTAATTTTTTCAAATCTATTTTAGGCGAATAGGTATTGACAATCAAAAAACCGTTGTCCGAAAGTAATTGACTTGCGGCCGCTAATAATTCGGGAAGTTTATCTTCTAAAATCCATTTTTCGCCCTTTGCCCCCAAGCCGAATGCAGGCGGATCCATGATGATTCCATTGTATTTATTTCCTCGTTTTACTTCTCGTTGAGCAAATTTCAGCGCGTCTTCCACCACCCATTTAATGCCGTCTAACTGTGAACTTTCCATGTTTTCTTTCGACCACGTAACGAGTTGTTTTACCGCATCAACGTGTGTCACAGTCGCTTTGGTTTGTCGAGCAACTAATGAGGCAACACCTGTGTAAGCAAACAAATTTAGAAAGGTTTTTTCTTCCGATAAACGCTGTGCGATAAACTGCCAATTTGTGTTTTGTTCGGGAAAAATTCCGATGTGTTTAAATTTCGTCAATTCGAGATTTATAGCGATATTTTCGTAGTGAACAATCCATTTATGATTGAGCGGTAAATGTTTAAGTGCTTTCCAAACGCCTTTGTTTTTGTTAATTTCGACAAATTCAAAATGTGCTTTTTTGAGCCATTCGGAATATGGCAACACACTCGGGAAATACGCTTGTACTTCGGGACGAACGGTTACTACATTTCCAAAACGTTCTAATTTTTTGCCATTTCCAGCATCAATTAATTCATAATCAGACCAACATTCGGCGTATAATTTCAAAGCGTGAATTTATTAAATTAAGGCGTAAAGATAGTTGTTTTGACTTTATGATATTAAGACTTTATGACGTTAGGACAGTATGACGTTATGAGACCGAAGACAAACAAGTATAAGAGTTCAGAGTGAAGATGAATATAGCGTACAGATTTATAGGGACAAAGCCCAAAAAATTTTACCTTTGCAAATATGATTTATTCCGTTGAAAAGCAATTTAGAAATTTAGTCCGATATTTAGAAAAAGATTTTGGTCATGGTTTAGATACGCATGGCGTTCTCTTTATTTTGGGTGTGCAAATTCTGGGTGTTGGATTTCAAAATTATACGAAAGAACAAAAAACAGACTTGATGCACGTGGCACTATGTACAATTTTAGAGCCTTACGGATATTATAAGTTTAAAGAAACAGATGAAGAAGGTTGGCCTCATTTTGAATTGATTAAAAATCTTCCTCCCTTGGCAAAACGGGAGCAATTGATGTTGATGAAAGAAGCAATTATTGAATATGTTATCGCTAATGACCTTGTTCCTGTTTCGGTTTTAAGAACGCCCGATGCGCTTTAAAATAATCTAACTGTTTAGATTTCTTCCTTTTGCTGTAAATTTAATAGTGTCTTCTAACGGACGAAATTCAAAATTTAAGACCCTCTTTAATTTGGAACTGTCGTATGTTGTGGTTGACATCGCTGTTTCGATAGATTCACGTGTTAGTGTACGTTTTCCCGAGAAAATTCCTTTGATGAAATCACCAAAAAGCGCAAGATTTGACAGCAGTTTATTGGTTTTCCATTTGGGACGTTTTGTTCCCAATTCATCTGCTAATTGATTCATCAAGTCGTGAAAAGAAATCATCGTTCCTGTACACAAATAGCGGTCGGGCGAAACATTATTTTTCACACAAAGCAACATACATTCTACAACGTCACGCACATCGACAACGGCATTTGCGCCTGCTGAATAAAACGGGAAACCTTTGGCGGCTAATTGCACAATTTTGAGTGAACTTTCCCCCCAATTTCCTGCACCTAAAATAATACTCGGATTGATAATAACGGCATTTAAACCTTCTTCAATGCCACGCCAAACTTCTTTCTCGGACGAATATTTAGAAATCGCATAACCGCTGGTGTTCGTTGTTTGAACCCATTTATTTGCTTCAATCAATGGTGCTTTTCGATCTTCGTAATTAATTGAAACTGCCGAAGTTGATGAAATAAAACAAAATTTTTCAACGCCAAAATCAAGTGCCAAATTAACCATGTTTGCCGTGCCTTCACGGTTGGTTTTCATCATGTTTGAAAAATCCTTTCGGTTGTAGGACACAATCGCTGCCAAATGATAAACGATTGTAACATCTTGAAACGCTTGTTCCAGCGCAGGAATATCTAAAACATCAGCTTGAACCCATTCAATTTGCTCAAAATACACGTCAGCTTGTTCCTTAGAATAAAAGCTAAAAAGACGTTTAACCTGCTCGATTTTAGTAGGATTGCGATATGTTGCACGCACGTTATTTCCGCCACTCGCTAAATAATAAAGCAAATGACTACCCAATAAACCCGTGCCTCCTGTAACTAAAATCATAAAACGAACATATGTTTTTTGAGATATTAGGGTAAAAACTATTTCTTCCTGAAGAAAATACGAATTGGAATACCCTCAAAATTATATCGGTCACGCAGTTTGTTTTCCAAAAAGCGTTTGTACGAATCGGGAATGTATTGTGGTAAATTACAGAAAAATGCAAATGCAGGATATTTGATTGGCAATTGCGTTACATATTTGATTTGCAGATATTTACCTTTTACCGATGGCGGTGGCGTTTGCTCGATGATTGGCAACATTACATCGTTTAATTCAGAAGTCGAAATACGTGTATTTCTGTTTTCATAAACTTCCATCGCTTTTTCCAAGGCTTTGTGTAATCGTTGTTTGGTAATCGTTGAGGTAAATAAAATTGGGACATCGTTGTAGGGCGCAAGCTCACGACGTAAATTTTCTTCATATTCCAATAACGTTTTATGGTCTTTTTCGACTAAATCCCATTTATTTACCAACACGACAACACCTTTGTTGTTCTTTTCAATCATGTAATAAATGGTCAAATCTTGTTTTTGCAAACCTTCAGTCGCATCTAACATCATGATACAAACGTCTGCATCTTCAATCGCTCGAACCGAACGCAACGTCGAGTAATATTCAATATCTTCGTGTACCTTATTTTTCTTGCGCAAACCTGCCGTGTCAACCAATAGAAAGTCAAAACCAAAGGCTTTGTATCGAGTGTGAATAGCATCTCTTGTCGTTCCTGAAATATCTGTTACGATGTTTCTTTCTTGTCCTGTTATGGCGTTTACAAACGAGGATTTTCCAACGTTCGGACGACCTACAACGGTAATGCGTGGCAAGGTATCTTCTTCGGAAAAATCAGCTTCTTTTTCAAAGTTTTTGGTTACTTCGTCTAACAATTCGCCTGTTCCACTTCCGTTGATAGCTGAAATTTCATAGACATCTCCCAAGCCCAAACTCCAAAATTCGGCAGACATTCCGACACGTTGCGTGTTGTCAACTTTATTGGCTATGATAAACACTTCTTTTTTCGATTTGCGGAGCAATGAAGCAACGGTTTTATCAATATCTGTGATGCCGTCCATGGTGTCCACGACAAATAAAATTACATTTGCCTCGTCAATAGCGATTTCAACCTGTTTGCGGATTTCTCCCTCAAAAATATCTTCCGAGCCTTTGATGTAACCGCCTGTGTCAATGACTGAAAAATTAATCCCATTCCATTCGCCTTTACCGTAAATACGGTCACGTGTCACGCCACTAACTTCTTTGACGATAGCATCTCTTGACTCTGTTAAACGATTAAAAAGTGTTGATTTTCCGACATTCGGACGACCTACTATTGCGATTATATTACTCATTGTATTGTTTTTTGGAAGAAAGCGATTTTTGTTTCTTCGGAATTTGCAAAATTAACGGAATTATCAATATTGTTGGAAAATCAAGGGTCAATACCCATAATTTTTTAATTTTTTCTCGTCTTTACGCCAATCTTTATCTACTTTGACAAAGGTTTTCAAAAACACTTTTTTGCCCACAAAATTTTCAATATCTTTTCGGGCATCGTAGCCAATACGTTTCATCATTGTTCCGCCTTTACCGATGATAATTCCTTTTTGCGAATCACGCTCAACGATAATCAGCGTACGAATGTGAATAATATCGTCCGACTCGATATATTCTTCTACTTCCACTTGACTTGAATACGGAATTTCTTTGTCGGTGTATAAAAAAATCTTTTCACGTATCATCTCCGAAATAAAAAAGCGCATCGGTCGATCGGACACATCTTCTTTGTCAAAATACGGTGGATTTTCGGGCAAAAGTTCAATAATTCTATCCCAAACCCATTCTTTGTTAAAGCCGTGTAATGCCGAAACAGGAATGATTTCAGCTCTCGGAACTCGTTCTTTCCAATAAGCGATGCGTTCTTCTGCTTTTTCCTGCGTTCCTAAATCAATTTTATTAATTACCAACAAAATCGGAATTTGCAGTTTTTGAATACGCTCCAACGTTTCGGGGTGGTTCATCTCATTTTCAAAAATGTCGGTGATAAATATCAGAATATCAGCATCTTTCAACGATGTGTTGACGTAATCCATCATTTGTTCGTGCAACTTGTAAGCAATATTTACAACACCAGGTGTGTCCGAAAAAATCACTTGATAATCATCGCCGTTCACAATGCCGTGAATGCGGTGACGTGTTGTTTGCGCTTTAGAAGTAACAATGGACAACTTTTCGCCAATCATTTGATTCATCAGCGTTGACTTCCCGACATTCGGACTGCCTACAATATTTACAAAACCTGCTTTGTGCGACATAATATGAGATATGAAGTGCAAAGATACGTTTTTTAGACAAAAGACGAAAGACCTCAGACGAAAGACAGATTTTCGTGAAGCCCAATTTTCAATTCTCTGTGTAGCTTTGCGATTTCTTTGTGTTCTCTGCGGTTAAATTAAAAAAGACGTTATGATTTTAAGACGTTAAGACGGTTTGGGGTATTTACGAAATCTGTCTTTTAGCGAAGCGGTCGTTTGTCTTACAACGAAGTGGGTCTTTTGTCTAAAAAATTATATCTTTGCCGAAACATTAAAAAAATGCAAGAAAAAGTAAATAAAGTTTTAGAACTATTAAACAAGAGATACGTTTCACACCCTTGGCACGGTATCGAAATAGGAGAAAAATCACCTGAAATTGTGAACGCTTACATCGAAATTATTCCTGCGGACACGATTAAATATGAAATCGACAAACCGACAGGTATGATTATGGTGGATAGACCACAAAAATTATCTAACAATATGCCGTGTTTGTATGGTTTTGTGCCTAAAACGGTTTGTGACAAAGGAATTGCAGCGTATGCAAATGAAAAAACAGGAAGAACAGACATCGTTGGCGACAATGACCCATTAGACATTTGCGTTTTATCCGAAAGAGGATTTTTACACAACAATATTCTTTGCGAGGCTAAAGTAATTGGCGGTTTCAGAATGATTGACGGTGGCGAGGCTGACGACAAAATTGTAGCTGTACTCAAAGGCGACCAAGCATACGGACACTTTAACGATATTTCGGAAATGCCTAAAATGGTTATCGACCGCACACGTCATTTCTTTTTGACTTACAAAGACTTGGACGGCGGTGCGAAAAATGTTGAAATTACACACGTTTACGGTCGTGAAGAAGCATTAAAAGTTGTTGAATTAGCAGCAAAAGATTATTCTGACAAGTACGGAGATGTAAACGCACAATTGGCGGAAGCGTTGATTGAGGCTTGTAAATAACTTTGTGACAATAGAAAAATTCAGGTAGGTTACTCCAATTTGGACAACCTACCTTTTTTCGTGTCAACTGAAACACCAATTTATCACTCTTTCTCCAAAACCTGCCCTGCTCTAAAAATCCGCAATTCGCCCCACGAATAATTGTCCCCGACTTTTTCTTTCATTTCGGAAACTGTTAGCAATGTTTCTTCGGTTTTTTGTGGGCTAAATTAAAAAGGAACAACACAGAATAACGGTTTTTTAGGCAAAGCAAAACGGTATTCCACTGATAAACAACACCACGAAGTAGCATCGCAGATAATCCCCCTCCAAAGGCTGAAACTTCAATCCGTCTTAGGTCTGCACTCAACATTTTGCACTCTTCATTCGTCTTATGTCTTTAATCTTTTGTCTTTCCGTCTGAAAAAAATGTATCTTTGCAAACAAATGGAAACACAGACAAAAAGAACATTCGATATTCAAGCTATTAGAGCCGATTTTCCGACTTTACACCAACACGTTTATAAACACCAACTTATTTATTTTGACAACGGTGCAACGTCCCAAAAACCGCAATCGGTTATTGATGTAATCGAACATTATTATACGCTCGACAATGCCAACATTCATCGGGGTGTTCATTATTTGAGCCAAAAAGCAACCGACCAATACGAAAATGCACGCAACACCATTGCGCACTATATTAACGCCAAACATACGCACGAAGTTTTGTTTACCAAAGGCGCATCAGACAGCATTAATTTGGTGGCTTTTTCTTTTGGCGAACTGCTAAACGAGGGCGATGAAATCATCATTTCGGCGATGGAACATCACTCAAATATTGTTCCGTGGCAAATGACCTGCGAGCGCAAAAAATGTGTTTTAAAAGTCATTCCGATTAACGAAAAAGGCGAATTGTGCATGGACGTTTTCGATACTTTGTTGACCGAAAAAACAAAACTCGTTTCCATTACACACATTTCCAATACCTTGGGAACAATCAACCCGATTAAAGAAATTATTGACAAAGCACACGCCAAAGGTGCAAAAGTATTGATTGACGGAGCGCAAAGTATTCAGCATCTGAAAATTGACGTGCAGGCGTTGGATTGTGATTTTTATGCGTTTTCGGGACACAAAGTTTTTGGACCAACAGGAACGGGCATACTGTATGGCAAAGAAGATATTTTAAATGCGATGCCTCCGTATCAAGGTGGTGGCGACATGATTGACAAAGTAACTTTTGAAAAAACGACGTACAATGCGTTGCCGTATAAATTTGAGGCAGGAACACCGCATATTTCCGGTGGCATTGCCTTAGCCGAGGCGTTTCGTTATTTAAACCAATTTGAATTTAGCGATTTGGCGAACTATGAAAAAGAATTGCTCGATTACGGTCATGCACAATTGGCAAAAATTAACGACGTTGAATTTGTCGGAACAGCACGAGAAAAAGCAAGTGTTATTTCGTTCAATGTCAAAGGATTGCACCCGTTTGATGTCGGAACGTTGTTAGACAAACAAGGTGTTGCCGTGCGTACAGGACACCATTGCACACAGCCGCTAATGGACTTTTTTGGTATTCCAGGAACAATCCGTTCCTCGTTTGCGTTTTACAACACGAAAGCAGAAATCGACTATTTTATCACCGCTTTAACCAAAAGTATTCAACTCTTGAAATGATGACAATTAACGAAAAACAAGACGAAATTATAGAGGATTTTGCCATTTATGACGATTGGATGGAGAAATACGAGTACATCATCGAATTGGGAAAAGATTTGCCAATCATTGACGAAACAAAGAAAACCGACGACCGATTGATTAGTGGTTGTCAGTCGCAAGTATGGCTCGATGCCAGCGTAAAAGACGGAAAAATATACTTTACCGCTGATTCTGATGCGATTATTACCAAAGGAATTATCGGTTTGTTAATTCGTGTGATGAATAACGAAAAACCTGAAGACATCATCAAATCGGAATTGTATTTCATTGATAAAATCGGCTTAAAAGAACATCTTTCGCCAACACGCTCGAACGGCTTGTTGAGCATGGTCAATAAAATAAAAATGTTAGCGTTGGCTAATGTAAATAAGTAAACAAAAAAATAGTGTTTAAACATGAGTGCAGAATTAGAAGATAAAGTAATCGGTGTGTTAATGGAAATTTACGACCCCGAAATACCTGTAAATATTTACGATTTAGGATTGATTTACGAAGTAAGTTTTGACGACGACAAAAATTTGTTCATCGACATGACTTTAACTTCTCCGAATTGTCCTGTTGCCGAATCTTTACCGAAAGAAGTAGAAGACAAAACCGCTGCTATTGAGGGCATTACCTCGTCAAGCGTAAACATCACATTCGACCCACCGTGGGACAAAGATATGATGAGCGAAGAAGCGAAATTGGAGTTGGGTTTTTTGTAATAAAGTTTACGTAAGGATATTTTGGTTTTTTTGTACCTGAAATTTTAATTTAACATCGTAGCATGGTAACTAAAAAACCATTAAATTTGAGCAGGAAAAACTAAATGTAATGTTTAAAACCTTTCGTTTCTTAAAATTTTCAGTAGCACTAATTTTTGTTCTCTTTGTTTCTGTTTCCGCAAACAAACAAATGAAACAAGATATGCAACCTGTTTTTGGTGTTGCTTTTGGCTACAATCAAATGAACGAATATTATCATTTAGTTGCTTATCAGCGTGTTGGTACAAATTTAATGAATAAAAGAGTGTTGCGCAGAGATGAATTTATCTATTATTTTTCGGGATTTTACCCCAGCAAATACAACCCAACTCGCATCAATTATTTTGATAAATATGGCATTTGGGGAGGTGTTTATGTTGATTCTATTTCTAACGAAAAAATCCCGTACTGCCCTGCGTTAGATTCTTTGTGGAAAGTGCGTTACAGCGAATTTCCAGCCTTAGGCGGTTACGAACATTACGGTTGGTCGAACGACAAGTTAAATCCGTCGGCAGGGCAAATGCAATATCTCATGGACAGATACAATATCAAAGGAATCAACAACGAATATATTTTTGACGATAAATTCATTTTACTCCTAAAAGACATGACCGATAGTCTTTGGATTGAAAATTATAAAGCCATTAATTGATTTATTCGACTACTTTTTTCAACAAATCCCAAAATTCTTTCGTTCCTTTAGAACAACCATTCATAAACATGTCGTGAATTTCCAACTCACGTGTTTTGGTATAGGGTTTTTCTTGCTGAAAAAAATGGAGTTCTGACGCATGATTTTTAAGCGCATCTACCACACCGCTTGCTTCTGACAAATCAAATGCAGCGTTTGTTTTGTCGTGTTTTTGAAAGGCAATTAAATTTGCTTTGGTTTCGCCGTATTCAAAAAAGAAAACAGTGTCGGGTGTTCTTTTTTCCAAGTAAATCGTGTTTTCATAAACGATTTGCAACACATAATCCGAGAAAATTTCAATGATGTCTAATGCTTTGTCGGGTTCTTCTTTATTGATGCGTTTCCACTCATCGTCATAAATACCGTTTACAATTAAAAATTGCTTTAACTGTTCTTCTAAACTCGCTAACTCTTCGTCTTTTAAAATACGGTACTTCATGTAATTACTTTTTAAGTCTGCAATCTTAACTTGTCTAATATCTGTCCTAACGTTCTAATATCCTAACGTCTATTTATTATTCTCCAAAACGTAATTCAAAACCTTGGTCATCAAATGCACACGGTCTTTGCCCATAACGTTGTGTAGATGCATCGGATAAGGGAAGAAATCAACTTGTTTTCCTGCCTCGACAAATGCTTTAATCAAAACCATGTTGTGTTGCATTACAACCACATCGTCAGCCGTTCCGTGGATTAACAACAATTTCCCTTTGAGGTTGTTGACCTTGTTGGAAAGGTTTGTGTTTTTAAATCCGTCGGGATTTTGCTCGGGCGTGTCCATGTAGCGTTCGCCGTACATCACTTCGTAAAATGCCCAATCCGTCACAGGACCACCAGCTACACCAGTCGTGAAAACGTCGGGATAAGACAACATCAAATTCGTTGTCATAAAACCACCAAAAGACCAACCGTGAACTGCAATGCGTTTACCGTCAATGTAATTTTTCTTTTTCAACCATTCGACTGCTGCAATTTGGTCTTCCATTTCGTATTTGCCTAATTCTCTGTGAATTACATTTTCAAATTCAAATCCTCTATTTGCCGAACCTCTGTTGTCAACCGTAAAAACGATATACCCTTGTTCTGCCATCCAATTCATCCACAAACTCGAACCTGCGTACCACGAATTGGTAATTAACTGCGCATGAGGTCCACCGTAAACATACACGAAAACAGGATATTTTTTGGTCGAATCAAAATCACTCGGATAGATGATACGTGCATATTCATCAATGCCATTGACAGGAATGGTTTGTACAACGGTTTTACCGATTTTATAATCCGCTAATTTGTTTGTCCCTGTAATTAAACGCTGTTTTTCTTTCCCCGACTTGTCGTAAATCGCCCCAATATTCGGAACAGTCATCGTTGAATATTGGTCAAAGAAATAATTGCCGTCGCCCGAAATGGACACGCTGTGTGTTCCCTCGCTTGCGGTTAAAAGTGTTTGTCTTCCTCCCAAATCAACTTTGTAAGCCAAGGTATTAATCGCTTTTGCGCCTGTTGCCGTAAAGTAAATAACATCGCCTTTTGCAGACGTGCCGATAAGTTCTTTTACAGGAAATTTGTTAGCAGTTAATTGTTTTTTCAAATTACCGTTGATGTCGTATAAATATAAATTCTGAAAGCCGTCACGTTCGCTAATCCAAACAAAATCATTTTTTGTGTTTAAGAAATAAGGTGGAAATTCAGGTTCAACCCATTTTGCGTGTTTTTCTTCAAACAACGTTTTGATAAATTTCCCTGTTTTGGTGTCGTAGAGATTGACGTGTAAGTGATTTTGGTCACGGTTTAATTCAGCGATAATCAAGTAATTTTCATCTTTTGAAAAGGCAATATTTGTCAAGTAATCATCGGATTTTCTTTGTGGGTGAATACAAACTAAATTTCCGTTTTTCACATTGTAAATTCCGACACTTGCTTTTTCAGATTTTTGCCCTGTCATAGGATATTTAATAGATTTTAAGGCTGCAGGCGTTTGGGTAATATCCACCAAAGGATAGTTCGCTACTTCGCTTTCGTCTTTTTCGTAATAGGCTAAAAAATTCCCGTTTTCAGACCAAAAAAGACCTGTGTTGATACCAAATTCATTACGTGCAATCGTTTGTCCTGCCACGATGTTTTTATCCAAATGACTTGTGACAGCAACCGTTTTTCCGTTGTATTGTACATGAACGTTATTGTCAACGGTGAACGCAATGGCTTTATTTTTCCAATTCATTAACGCATTTTCGCCGTCAATTTCCCACGATTTAGTGGTACTTGTTGTAACGTTGTAAAGCACAAAACTTTTACCGTCATTTACTGTAAATTCATCTTTAGAAAGCCACGAAAGATTAGAAAAATACTGTAATTTCACACCTGCTTTATCATTCAACTGACTGATTTCGAGAATGTTTTTTGCATCATTTTTTCCAACTGTTCCACGCATTAACTTGGTGTATTTATCCAAATAAGAATAGTCTGAGGTAGCTGGTATCCATGAAAAACCGATTAAATGTTCGGGATAAAAACCACGGTACTGTTGCATTACAGCATCAGATAAGGTTAATTCTTTTTGTGCTGTCAATGAAAATGACAAAAATACGAGGGTAATAAATACTTTAATTTTCATATTGTTAAAAATTTTGGATAAAGATACAATTTCCAATAGATAACGTTGATTTTTTTGCAGAAAATTTTAGCAATCCACTCAATGTGAAATTGAAAATTTAGCCGTTTTGAGAAAATATTTGTCGTGTTTCATCTTTTATTACGATAAATGTGTTACTTTTGCGCTCTGATTTTGTTACAGAAACATGAAAATTGAGACCATATATTTTGAAAATAGTGCTTTTGGAAAAATAATTCAAGAATGGGCAAACGCATACAATATTCCTGCGCACGCACAAGACAAATCGATTGATATGGAAACAGTTGACGGCTTGGTTGTTTTCCATGAAAATCATGATATTCTAAAACATCACCACGATGTCATGGACTTATTCAATACACATCAAAGCGGTATTAGCAAAGTTGATGTAAATGGAACACTTTCGGTTGCTATTTCAAATTTTGAATTGTGGTTAGACCGCAATCGTGCCAAACATCTTTTAGTTGTGGGCGATGAAAAATTAAGCAAGAATCCAAATTTAATTCGTTTTTTAGATAGTCTTAAATTAAGCAAGTAATTTAGACTATCTAAACTGCCCTTTACTTCTCCAATATCCTAAAATAACGTTATCAAAAAAGTTTCATCACTTTCATCTTTTTATCGAGTGTTTGACAAAAAAATTCGATGAAATCCGTAACTTATTAAAAAAAAGTCCGTAAAAATTCATCAATTTATGTTGGATTTAAAAATTATTCGTACATTTAAGCCGTTTTCTATAATGGTTTTACTAAAAACACTTACGTTAGTATGTTAAAAAAATACGTTTCTATGAACTTCAAAACAGTGGCAGCGATAGTTGCTTTTGGTTCTGTTTCCGTGACTTTCGCACAAAGAAGTCACATTGAATTGGCAAGAAAATCTTACCGAGGACAAGATTTCTGTGATGCAACCTCCAAGTGCGCAACAGCGTATGGAAAAATTGCACGAAAATCGCCTAAAGCATTGCAACAAAAAGGCGAAATGGCTTTTAAAGCAGGTGAATCTTTCAGATTTACGGAGCAACCTATTGCAGCAACCGAATGGTATGAAAAAGCAATCTTGCTAAAATATCAAAAAGTTGATCCAAAAGTATATCTATATAATGCGGATATGTATTTGATGATGGGCGAAGATGAAAAAGCAAAGAAAAACTACAATGATTTTCTTACTTTAGTACCAGGTGATGCACGTGCGACAAATGGTTTGACTTCTATTAAAGATAAAGCAACGAGAAAACCGACACGTTACACGGTAACAAATTTGAGTAAAATTAACACCAACGGTTGGGAAATGGCTCCTAACTTCGGGGACAGAAAACGCATACAAATGACGTTTTCACAAACGCAATCCGAATTTAAAGCAACAGACTCAAGAACGTGTGAGCCTTATTTTGATTTATGGGTAACAGAATTGGACAATAAAGGACAGTGGACACAACCTCAACCAATTAAAGGAGAAGGAATTAACACAGAAGACAACGAAGGAACGGTTTCGTATGCAAATCGTGGAAAAACAATGTTCTTCACACGTTGTCCAAACGAAAAGAAACAAAACTTAGGGTGTGATATTTGGGTGTCTGATCTTAAAGGTAAAGATTGGGGTGCACCAACTAAATTAGTGTTAAAAACATCTGACTCGCTTACTGTTGGACATCCATGTGCTACGGAAGATGGAAAAATGTTAATTTTCGCATCAGATATCCCAGGTGGATTTGGAGGTAGAGATTTATGGTACACAACGTACGACAGACGTTCAGAATCATGGTCTGCACCAATCAATTTAGGACCAGGTATTAACACAGAGGGCGACGAATTATTCCCAACATTCTCTTTAGACGGAGATTTAATTTACGCATCAAACGGATTGCCAGGTTACGGTGGTTTGGATATTTTCAAAGCGAAAAAAGTAGGCGACAACAAATGGGAAAATCCACAAAACTTTGGAACGCCAATCAATTCTAAATGGAATGATTATTCACTTTTTGAATACGACAAAAGAACAGGTTATTTTACTTCTGAAAGAAAAGGTAACAAAACAGAATACAAAGGCGATATTTGGAAATACGAATTACCTCCTTTTATTTATGACTTGACAGTTATCGTTGGGGAATTTGGAGATAAAACAAAAACAAAAAGAATTCCGAATGTTCCTGTAACTGTAACATTTGCAAATGGTCAAAAATTCAGTGGGACAACCAATGCTCAAGGTAAAGTATTCTGGGATAAAAAAGCAGACGGAAAACGCTTTATCAATGAAGAAGAATCTTACACAATCTCTTTAGGTTCAATAAAAGGTTATAAGGATAATACAAAAACACCAAGTATTACAACTATTGGTGTTGAACAAGACCAAAGTTTCTTGGTTGAGTTAGAATTAATTCCAGACAAACCAATTGTATTACCAGAAGTTCGTTACGCTATTGATAAATGGGATTTGTTAGTAAACGATGATATCAATTCCCCAGACTCATTAGATTTCGTATATGATTTATTGACAGAATACCCAGGTATGGTGTTAGAGTTGAACTCACATACTGACTCTCGTTCATCGGCACTTCACAACCGTGTGTTAGCAGATAACCGTGCAAAAGCGTGTTACAAATACTTGGTTGAGAAAAAAGGAATTGACCCAAGACGTATCGTTCCGATTGGTCGTGGAGAAGATATGCCACGAGTAATTTACAAAAAAGGTACAGGAAAAGACGTAGAACACGCTGTCGCTGTGCCAAGAGATAAAGACGGAAATCCATTAGATGGTTGGTCTGAATTAGTATTGACAGAGGCGTATATCAACCAATTCAAAAAGGATAACAAAGTTGAGTTTGAGCGTTTACACCAATTCAACAGACGTACAGATGCACGTGTCTTGTCTATGGAGTTTGATCCTGCAACAGCACCAGCTGCAAATCCAAATTACACAAAATATACTACTCCATTACCGAGATAATATTTTGAGACAAATATCAAAAGGGTTGCAAATTTTGCAACCCTTTTTTTGTGTCTTAAAAATGCCAAATGTTATTTTTTAGTTTTTTAGTTCTTAATTAAAAGAACTAACTATCTTTGTGCCATGAAAATTTGTAAAAACAATGCAATTCCCTTGTCTGATAAGCAATTAGAGCTTATTGAAAGGTTTGGTGTTTTTGGAAATGAGCATGGAATACCACCTGCTGCAGCACGGATAAGCGCACTATTAATTATTTCGGACAAACTCGAATTGACCTTTGATGAAATTCGTGAAACATTGAACCTTAGTAAAAGCGCAACGAGTAATGGAATTAATTTTATGTTGCTAACACGCAGAATAGCTTTTGTTACCAAGACAGGAGATAGAAAACGCTATTTTAAATCAAATGTTGAATCGTGGAAAGAAGATTTCAGTAATCAATTTCAAAACCACAATGCTTTCTGTGAGTTGCTCAAAGAAATTGAGGGAATAAGAACAACGGAAACTCCTGATTTTAATCAAGCTATAGAAGAGTTGCACAGTTTTATTCACTTCTTTTTAGGCGAAATTCCAAAAATTTACCAAAAATGGGAAACACAACGAAAAACAATCCAATGAAGATAAAAGTAAAAATCACCCTGCTTCTGCTGTTGGCGATAGCGAACGTAAAAGCACAATCCAGTCAAATGGATTTAACAGAATGTCTGAATTATGGCATGGAACATTCGCCGTATATGACCATTGCGAACAACGAAATGAAGATGTTCGAGTACAACAAACGTGAGGCTTATGGCTTGTATTTGCCCCAAATTAACGGTCAAGTAACCTCGGACTACAACGCAAAATTGCCTGTTACAGTAATTCCAGCAGGAGGTTTTTCACCCACCGAAATACGTATGCGAATGGGAACACCGTGGGCGAATAGTGCAACGATTCAATTGGAGCAAAAAATTTACGACCAAACAGCAATTATCGGTATCAACGGTATTAAAGACATGAAAGTTTTGCACGAGCTGAACACTGAAAAATTAGTTGAAGATTTCATCTACAATGCATCAATGGCGTATTATCAAGTACTTGTCGTTAATCAGCAAATTAAATTGTTGGAGGAAAACGAAAAACAATATCGTGAATTACTCCAAATTTTAGAATTGCAATTGGAAAAAGGCGTTATCAAACCTGTCGATTTCAACCGTGTAAAAGTGGCGTACAACAATATCGTTTCGCAGTTGAGTTTGGTAAAAACATCTAAAGACGTAACAATCAATAATTTAAAAGCAATTATCGGAATGCCGTTAGACACTGATTTTAAAATTAACGAAGATCAGAAACTTGTCGAAAATATTAGCTTGCCAAATGATGCACAAGTTGACGTTTCTAATCGTATTGAATTAAAAGTGAACGAACAAACGTTTAAATTGCAAGAGTTAAATATGCGTGTGACGAAATATTCATCGTTGCCAACGTTGAGCGGCTATGCACGTTATGGAGCAAATGCGTATGCCGAAACATTTAAAGAAACGTTCAATAAGTTTAATGATTTCAGCTCCATTGGTTTGAAACTGACTATTCCGATTTTCAACGGATTAAAAGTGAATACAGCATATAACAAACAGCGCATCAACTTGTCGAATTTGGAGGCGCAAAACAAAATCATGCAAGAAAGTTTCAAAGTTGATTATTTGAACGCTAAAGCAAAGTTGCAAGAGTCATTCACAAGCTACCAAAACAATAAAGCAAACTTAGAATTAGCACAAGAAGTCTATGAAATTACTTCGCTTTCTTATCAAAAAGGAGCAACTTCGTTATCTGACTTTCTCAATGCTGATTATTCATATAAAGAAGCTCAAAATAATTACATGACAGCAATGATTAATTTATTGTCATCACGTTTAAATTTTGAAAAATCAAAAGGTAATTTATCCAACTATTTAAACATCAAAAAATAATGAAAAAGCAAGGTATCATCGCTATCGTCATTGTGATAGCATTAACTATTCTGGTTGTTGTTAAACTTTCTGGAAACAAAAAAGTAATCGAAAAAAGTAAGCAATCCGTTGACCGTTCCCATATTCCTGTTGCGGTAAATGTGGAAAGTGTTAAAATGTTGGAACTAAACGGCGACATTATTCGTCCTGCAACAGTTTCACCGAACGAATCTGCTACAATTGCGGCAAGTATGTCTGGGAAATTGGAATCGCTTAATATTCAATTAGGTTCACACGTTACCAAAGGTCAAGTGATTGGTAAAATTGACACCAAAACATTAGATGTTCAATTGAAAAATCTTGAACTATCTGTTGCTAAAATGAAAACAGATTTTAACCGTAATAAGGAATTATACGAAGGAAAAGCCCTGTCTGAAACACAATATTTAGATGCAAAATATGGCTACGAAGCTCGTTCTTTAGAATTAGAACAATTGAAACAACAATTGAGTGATTCGTATATCAAATCACCATTATCGGGGATTATCACCGACAAACGCAACGTTGCAGGCGAATTTATCGGAGCAGGAACACCAATCGCAACCGTCGTGGACGTGGACGTTTTGAAAATTTATGTGTTTGTCAACCAAAGTGAAGTGCGTTATATCAAAATGGGACAAGATGCTACGATTACAGCAAGTATTCTTTCGGGAAAAGTGTTTAAAGGAAAAGTGACGTACATTGCACCAAATGCGGACAATAATTTTAACTATAAGGTTGAAATTCAAGTGAAATCAAAAGAAAATACAGCGTTGAAAGCAGGAACGTATGTGAATGTAAAATTCCAAACAAACCAAAATGAAAACGTGTTGCAAATTCCGAAAAGAGCTTTGGTTGAAGGTGTGAAAAATGCGTATGTTTTTGTGCAAAACGGAAATTATGCCGAAAGACGCACCATTCATGTCGGACGTGAAAACGGCGAATACATCGAAGTTTTGGACGGATTGAAAGAAAACGAAAAAGTAGTTGTTGACGGTCAGATTAATATCGTGGACAAAAGTTTAATTGAAGTAAAAGGAGGAAAATAAACATGGCATCAATTACCGAAGTAGCGATAAAACGACCGTTGCTGATTACAGTCGTATTTGTCGTTCTGATATTGTTTGGATTTATGAGTTATAAATCACTGAATTATAACCTATTACCAAAATTTGATATTCCTGTTGTCTTGGTACAGACAATTTACCCGGGTGCATCTTCCGATGAGGTCGAAAACAGTGTAACCAAGCACATTGAAGAGGCCGTTTCTTCGTTAGAAGGTTTAAAACACTTAAATTCATCTTCACGTGAAAGTATCTCAATCGTTACCATTGAGTTAAATCAAGGTGTTGATGCAGAAAAAGCCCAATTAGATGCTGAGCGAAAGATTTCGCAAATTATGAAAATTCTGCCCGATGATGTGGACGAACCGATTGTTTCGCGTTTCTCGTTGGACGATTTACCGATTGTGCGTTTAACAGCAACGTCCAAATTATCGTCAACAGATATGTACGATTTGATTGATTTGAAAGTCAAACCGTTACTGACAAACGTCCCAGGTGTGGCGCAAATCACGCTGATTGGTGGAACGGAACGTGAAATTGAAGTAAAATTAGACAACGAAAAATTGTCTGCTTACAACCTCAATCCATCTGTTGTTCAAACAATGATTGCTCGTGGTGGAATGTCGTTTCCTGCAGGAAATATCCAAAATGAACAATCTCGATTTTCACTGCGTTTAGATGCGAAAATTACGGATATTGAGGCGTTAAAAAACTTGATTATTCGAGAAGATGTTGGCGGTTCAAAAATTTTGTTGCGTGATATTGCAACGATTACAGACGGACAAGCAGAGGCGATTACGTTGAACAGAATTAATGGTCGCCCTGGAATTGGAATACAAGTCTTAAAACAAACTGATGCAAATACCGTAACCGTTTCGCAAGGCGTAAAGAAAAAATTAGAAGAAGTAAAAGAGCGTTATAAAGACGTTGATTTCGATTACCAAATTGCGACCGACCAATCGGTCTATACTTTAGCATCAGCAGATGCAGTTATGCACGATTTATTTTTGGCAATTATCATTGTAGCTGCCGTAATGGTCTTCTTCTTACACTCATTGCGTTCTTCGATGTTCGTATTAGTTGCTATTCCATCTGCAATGATTCCGACTTTTATCATGATGTGGATATTTGGATTTTCACTTAACTTAATGACATTGATGGCGTTATCTTTAGTCGTTGGTATTTTGGTGGACGACAGTATCGTGGTTTTGGAAAACATTTACCGACACATGGAAATGGGAAAACACAAGCGTATCGCTGCACTCGAAGGGCGTAACGAAATTGGTTTTACCGCACTTTCGATTACCTTGGTGGACGTAGTAGTTTTCATTCCGATTGCACTTTCAGGTGGCTTAATCGGGAATATCTTACGTGAATTTTCATTGGTTGTTGTGTTCTCTACCTTGATGTCGCTCATGGTTGCATTTACGTTAACACCAATGTTAGCATCTCGTTGGGGAAAATTGGAACATTTGACGAAAAACACACTTTGGGGAAGAGTCAATTTGTGGTTTGAAGGAATTTTAGACAGCATTCGTGATATTTATGTGTCCATGTTAAAATGGTCGTTAAACCATAAGTTAATAACGGCATTGATTATCACAACGTTATTCTTTTCGACGGTTGTTTTACTTCCGATGAAAGGCTTTATCGGTGGAACGTTTATGCAACCGTCCGACAGAGCAGAATTAAGTTTGCAAATCGACCTTTCGCCCGAAAAAACACTTTCGGAAACCAACCAAATTGTAAGCGAAATTGAAGCGATGTTGCTCCGCAATCCCGATGTCGTAAAAGTATTCTCCAATGTTGGAACACAATCGGGTGAAGTTTCTTCTAACGCTGCGGCAAACAGTAACTTAGCAGAGATTACCGTTCAGTTAGTGGACAAACAAAAGCGTAGTTATTCGACAGATGAATTTGGTTTACAAATCCGTGATTCACTTAGCAAATACCCAGGTTTGAAATTAATTGTTACGCCAGTTGGGTTAATGGGAAATGATGTTCCTATCCAAATTGCGGTAAAAGGAACGGAGTTAGACAGCGTAAGAAAAGGAGCTTCCATTTTATTTGACATCGTTAAAAATGTCCCAGGGACAGACTTTGTACGTTATTCGACAAAATCACCAAAAAAAGATATTTCCATTGACATTAACCGTGACAAAGCATCTATGTACGGCTTGTCTGTTGCCGAAATCGGTGGTTCGGTTCAATTGGCTTTCCAAGGAAATGACAACACGAAATTCAAAGATAAAGGCGAAGAGTACAATATCAATATCATGTTGGACAAAGCCGATAAATATTCGATTGACAATGTGCGCAATTTGACCATTCAAAACCAAAAAGGAAGTGTTGTTCGCTTGCAAGATGTTGCCGAAATTTACGAGGTCGATGGACAATCTGTGCGTGAACGTACCGACCGAATGTCGTCTGTGAAAATTTTGAGTGCAGCATCAAACGACCGTTCTTTAGGTGATATTATTCAAGATATTCAAACACAACTCGACAAAGAACAAATGCCTGCAGGCGTGGAAATACGTTTTATGGGTTCGGCAGAAAATATGCAGGAATCCATGCAAAGTTTGTTGATGTCGTTAGGACTTGGTATTTTATTGATTTACTTTATTATGGTGGCTTTGTATGAAAGTGTTTTGTCGCCGTTTATCGTCCTTTTCTCAATACCTGTTTCGTTCGTAGGGGCGTTTTTAGCATTAGCGTTGACGATGCAACAGTTATCGGTTTTTGCGATGTTGGGATTGATTATGTTACTCGGTCTTGTCGCCAAGAACGCAATTTTAATTGTCGATTTTGCCAACCACCAAATGGCTGAAGGCAAAGATGTCGTTGACTCACTCATTGAGGCAGGAAAAGAACGTTTACGCCCAATTATGATGACCACATTAGCCATGGTTTTCGGTATGCTACCAATCGCTTTAGCATCAGGCGACGGTGCAGAAGTGAAAAACGGAATGGCGTGGGTTATCATTGGAGGTTTAATGTCTTCCATGGTTTTGACGGTGTTCCTTGTTCCAGGAGTGTTTTATATGTTTCATAATATAAAAATGTTCTTCCGAAGAAAAAGAAAGAAGTAATTTAAAACAGAAAAGCCTCAAACATTGAGGCTTTTCTGTTTTGGTGCTATTTGTTACTGTCCTTGCATATATTGCTCATTCATTTTTCGCTGTTCATCGTCACCCATCCAACAAGCGTGCTTCGATTTTTTAGCAGGAAACAAATGAATGTATTTTACACGGATTAAAAATGGATAATAACTGCTCGAAAGCCAGTTAAAACTTGGATTACCCATTGGTTTGTCTAAAAACTCCACAAAAGGAGCTTGTACACCAACGACCAAGTATTTTCCTTTTCCTAAGCGAATACCCAAACCAACATCGTAGTGTAACATCAAAGCGGAATTGCCCGAATATTTCTGTGGGAAATGACTTGACAAAACCGACTGATTGGTGCGTTCTGTAATACGATAATCGAAGTTTATTCCTAAAGAATGGTCGATGAAAAGTTTTTTCTTTTTGGTCAGATATTGCAATTTGTGAACGCCAAAACGAGCGTGTAAATTCCCTAATTGAAACGTACTTGTTTCGCTTCCATTTTCTAACGAATGCCCATAAGGAATATTAGAAAGTGTTATTTTTTCAGCTCCTCGAAATAATTTAAAACCAATACCGTAATCCAAATAATCAACGATTTTTTTTCGGGCAGTTGTGGCACGCATATTCATGTGAACAAAGCCAATTTCGCCATAAATCCCAACACGTGTCAGTGGGTTTATTTCATAATTTCCACCATACGGTGTAATATCGTTTTTTGTGTTTCGAGTATCAGCATTGACAAGTGTTGTTGTTGCGCCTAATTGTGCTTGTAAACCAAAAGGACGCACCTTGTCCGTTTTGTTTTTCATTATTTTTTTAGGTGCTCGTCTATCACCAAAATAATCACTTTTGGATTTTTTACGTTCAAATGTTTTTTGTGCTACAGCAGGTATTGCCAAAGAAATAAGCACTAATACAAAAAAGAATTTTGTTAATTTCATTGTTTTGATTGTGTTGTGTTTTTAGCGTTATTGATGAATTTAAACGTGTTGAATTTAAAAACCTATAAACAACTTAACACCAAAATTAAAGGCGATATTCGTAAATGATTTGCTATTTTGCTGAACACTGGAATTCCAATTCCCTGTTAAATCGTCATACTTTTCTGAATAATAATTGTAACGCAATTTATTAACCGTTATCCCTAGTGATGAAAAATATTCTATTCCAAAACCACTTTTAAAGAAGTGCGCCATTCCTATATCTATTGTAAACAAACCTTGGTATAAGTTATTTTTATACCATTTAGTATAGGCAGGATTATATACTTCAAAATTAGATTTGTTGTTGTAATTTCTAAACTTCAAGCGTGGCGCAATAAACAATCCATTCATTGATGGATGGTCATCTAAGATGTATTTTTTGTACCCAACGGACATTAAAAAACCATACGCTTGCTCCGCTGGATTATTCACATTCGAACCATAATGAGGGATTTTTATTACCGAACTTCCTAAAAATTGTAAACGATTCATTCCAATCATTGAAATCGTTGGACCTACTTCTACTTCAAATGAATTGTTATACGCAAATGCACGCTCATACGCAAAAACAATATCGCCATATAACACTTGAAATCCATCAACTTTAAGGGCATTTTTGGGAGCATAAAACAATCGCTTGCCAACACGAACAGTATCTACTTTTGCCACCTGCGCATAAGTCGCTGAGGTAAAACAAAAAACTAAAAATAAAACGCTCAACTTTTTCATAAATACACAATTTGACAGTTCAAATATAACTAAAAAATAAATGACAAGCATTTTTGGATTTTTATTTTGGTCTTGAAATCAAGCTAAAATCACTATTTTTACCAAAAATCAATTATCATGCGTTACTTTAGCTTACTTACAATTTTAATTTCTGCATTTTATTCGTTTGCGCTTACCGCACCACTACAAAACCCTGCTCAACAAACTCACACATCTGTTTTTTACAATCCGCTACGGAGTTATCTAACGTGAAAATGGCTTTGTAAAAATATGTGCCGTCTGAAACAGCTTGACCGTTATCTGTTTTGCCGTCCCAAATGGTATTTGAACCAACAGCAAGCGTATTTTCATAAGTAAAATTTTTCGTACTTTTGCTCTGATGAGTAAAGTTCATGACTATTTTCAGTTGGCAAAACATTTGACTTTTAAAAGAGTCATGAACTTTTTTTTGCTCCGAATAAGTTACCATGCGAACAAGCATTTTAACCGCAATGTCATTTGGGGAATGCCGATGACGTGTAGTATTGAGCCAACAACGGCGTGTAATTTAGCGTGCCCCGAATGTCCGAGTGGATTGAAAGAATTTACACGCCCAACAGGAAAATTGGATTTGGAACAAAATGAAAAACTGCTTGACAAACTCAAAAAAACGGTTGTTTACATTACCTATTATTTTCAAGGCGAACCTTTTTTGCATCCACAATTTTTGGAACTGATAAAAGCGGCAAAAAAACGAAATATTTATACGGCAACTTCGACCAATGCGCACTTTATTACAAAAAACAAAGCTGAAGAAATCGTCAAATCGGGTTTGGATAGATTGATAATTTCTATTGACGGCGCAAGCCAAAAAACGTATGAAAATTACCGTATTCATGGCGAATTAAATAAAGTTTTGGAGGCCTCAAAACTGTTGGTCGAGGCGAAAAAAGAACTCAAAAGTAGAACGCCACACCTTATTTTTCAATTTTTAGTGGTCAAGCAAAACGAAGCAGACATTCCCCGCATTTACGAGTTGGCAAAAGAAATCGGAATTGATGAGGTGCGCTTGAAAACAGCGCAAGTTTACAATTACAAACACGGAAATCCGCTTATTCCTGTCAACGAAAAATATTCACGATACAAGAAAAAAGCAGACGGCACTTATATTTTAAAAAACAAAATGACCAATGATTGTTGGCGAATGTGGTCGTCTTGCGTTTTTACGTGGGATTTAAAAGTCGTTCCCTGCTGTTTCGACAAAGATGCTAAGCACGTTTTAGGCGATGCAACTCAACAACCTTTTGAAGAACTCTGGAAAAACAAACCGTATCGTAGTTTCCGCCGAGCCGTTTTAACCAATCGTTCCCAAATTGATATTTGCAAAAACTGTTCGGTCGGGTCGAAAGTTTGGATTTGAAATTTAACACAATCAATCTCGCTAAAAAAGAAAGTGTTACAAAAAAAATGAGCTTTCAATTCAAAATTTAACAAATTATCTTTGGAACTTATTAAAAAACTTTACTATCTTTCGACTTAGAAACTTCAAAAAAACGGCCTATGTTAGAATTATCAAAAAACATTTTACAGAAGGTAAGCTTTGACCCTCAACTATTTAGGAAGGAATTGCTCAAAGCGATTAGTTGGTTAAAAACCAAAGAAGAAATTAAGAAGTTAAAAGAATGGTGTTCGCACCAATTTGGAACAAGTCACTCGTATATTTTGCGAGAAGTTTTTGCTTAGTGCAACTTTTATTTTTAAAATCCGTCCTTATTTAGACGGATTTTTTTAATTTAGTCCAAATTTTTTAAACAGAAACCTCAGAATTGATTAAAAACGCATGAAGAAATTTTTACTACCTTTTTTATTTGTTACAGGAATAACTTCTGTGGCTTTCTCACAAATGTCAGCGACGTTTACCCAAACCGTAAACACACAATGTGGTGGATCGGACTGTAATTATACGGGACCAAGTATTTTAATTAATGAGATGATGATGTCTCCTTCTAGTTATGATGGCTCTCTTTCAGGAAGTAATACAGCTCAGCGAGGAGAGTGGATTGAACTATACAACCCTAATTTATGTGAGCCAGTTGATATTTCTTGTTATTATTTGGCAAGTAATGTTTATTTAGCAACATCTACTATTTTTGGCGTATCAGTATCCGAAAATAGTAAAGAAGCATTTATTCTTCCTGCAAATACGATAGTGCCTGCAGGTGGGTTTTGTGTTGTAAGAGGAATTAACGCAACACCTGTCCCTACTAATAAACTAGTTCAAAATGGAGGAAATGTTGTAGAAATTGTAATGCCTGCCGATATAACAGGTAATGGAATTTGTATTAGTGGTCTTCAACAAGCTCCTCGTTTTTGGTTTCCAAATGCAGGAGGATGGTTTGGTTTTTTTGATAGAAATGGAGTTCCTCAAGATGCTGTAAGTTGGGGGACAGTTGGTTTAACAAATACTCTTATAGATTGTATTCCAGCAGTTTCTGGTTGCAATAATACGGTAACATCATTGCCTAGTTATGATAATTTTCCTACAAACAGAAAAAACCTTGTGTATTCAACAAGTACAGGAGTTCCGAATTCTTGGGGTCAAAGTATCCGAAGAATGCCAGACGGTGGAAGTTGGGTAGTCGATGCTGGTGCAACACCAACAATAGGTGATTGTAACTCAAATTGTGCAACAGTTAGTACCTCTACTTGTGACGGAACAGCAACAATTAACGTGACAGGCGGAACAGCTCCTTACACCTATAAATGGGACGATTCACAAGGGCAACTTACACAAACAGCAACAGGTTTATGTGGAAAAACATACAACGTAGAGGTTACGGATAATACAGGGGCTAAACAAACCTTTCAAGTAACAGTTGTTGATCACGTGCCAACG
>DAOMPZ010000012.1:0-26911 GCA_035445045.1 Crocinitomicaceae bacterium
TTGTAACCACATAAGTGCAAAACACCGTGAATCATAACACGATATAATTCTTCTAAGAAAGTAGTATTGTATAATTCTGAATTTGATTTTACTGTGTCGAGTGAAATGTAAATATCACCCGAAATAATGTTTTCTTCGGTGTAATCGAACGTAATTACGTCCGTGTAGTAGTCGTGGTTTAGAAATTTTTGATTGACCTCTAAAATGGTTTCATCGTCGCAAAAGATGTAGGTTAATTCTCCTAATTCTAATGTTTCACGTGAAACAACTATTTTAATCCAAGTAGATAAAGCATCAAAATTCAAATCTACTTCAGCCGTATTTTCAAAATTATAGTCAATCATCAGATAAAAAATCCAATTTTAATGATGTTTCCTGTATTGTTAAAATCAACGGAATCAGCCAAATTTCTAATTAAAAAAATACCTCGTCCACATTCTCTTTCTAAATTTTCGGGCGCAGTTGGGTCGGGTAGGTTGTTGTAATCAAAACCATTTCCTTTGTCTGAAATCGTAAAAAACAACATTCTTTCATCGTTTTCAACCGCAATATCAACATTCAATTCGATGTTATTTTTATTACCGTGAATAACTGCATTGTTAAACGCCTCTGTGACAGAAATTAAGATATTACCGTAAATTTCATCGTTTAATTCTAAACTTGAACTTACTTTTTCAATTAACGATTCAACCTCCGAAATTTTATTCAGTGAAGAGGATACATTCAATTTTTCAATAACCATATAATAATCATAATTGTCTATTGAAGTACTCCGACGCTTTGTCCATGTAGTATTTTGAATACTCTGGGTCTATCGTTCGGAACAACTCCAATTGATGTAATTTTTGTTTATTATACTCATCTATTCTATTTTGGTTACTTAAATTGTAATTTTTTGCTGATTTACTTTCACGTTTATCGTCAAAACCACGTTCACGCAAGGCTTTTTCAGATTCTAACAAGCGTGTTAAAATATCCTGTTGACGTTGTAATTGTTCTCGTCCAACCTTTTTATTAAGCAAATCTTTTTCCTGTTTATTCAATTCATCAATCAACGGATTAAGCATATTTCCTGTACCTTTTCCGTCTTTATTCATTTCTTGGCGCATCTGTTCCAACTGTTGGCGAAGCATACGTTGTTGCGAAATAATTTTAACCAATTCCGAAGAAGGCAAACCATTTTCACCCGGTTGTCCATCATTACCAGGAGTGTTTCCAGGGTTTCGTCCACCAGGTTGCATTCCTTGTTTCATTTTTTCCAATTGGTCTTTCAACTGTTGTTTAAAATCACCACCTTCGCCACTTTCACCTTGACCTGATTGTCCTTTTTTTCCTTTTTCGCCGTCACCTGGATTTTCACACGAACCACTTTTTCCGCTTTGCTGCATTTGTTGTTGCATCTGTTGCAAACTTTCATTTAACATCAAAGCAAGGTTGTTGTACGAAGTCATCGCAAATTGTGTATGTACATTCAATTGGTTTTTATTGCGGTCACCAAAGGCTTTGAGTGCTTGTTTTTGTGCATTGGAAAGCGAGGCAATTTCTTTATCAATAAACGATGCAATTTGCGGTTGACGTTTTGCAAGTTCAATCAACGAGTCGATAATCGGGCGAGATTTGTCAATTAATTTACGTTGATTTCGAGCCAACATATTGAAATATGGATCGTTAAAATTAACCTTTGAAACATCGTTCATCAATAGTTCTTGTTCGACACTTGAAGCAATCAAATTTTTAAGAATAACACGAATTAACTGCATATCTTCTTCGTCTTGTTTGGCGTTTGCATCAGCTTGCATCGCATCCATTCCCGAAGACATTTCTTTCATTTTGTCCGATGCTGATTTTTGATTTTCCGATGCTTTGGACGATTTTCCTTTTTGGATATTCTCTGATGCTTTCTTTAAATCATCACTGATTTCGTCTTTCATTTCATTGAATTTTTCCAAATCATAAGGACGTTTTAAATCATCATTCAGCTCATTTAATTTATCTAAATCTTCTTTGAGTTGGTTAAATTTATCTTCAATGTCTTTTTGTTGTTTAAGGGCATCTTCTTTTGACATTTTATTTTGTTCCATTTGAGAACGCAATTCATCTTGTTCTTTAGCTAACTCGTCTAACTTTTTCTCCACATCGTCCATTAATTCATTGACTTGTGTTTTCTTTAAAAGTTCAATGGAACGGTCTAATTTTTTATTTAAGTCTTGCGATTTTTGCTCAAATTTATCAAACTGTTGGTTAAACTGATTTTGATTGTTTTTCTTCAAAAGTTCTTCCATTTCTTTGAGCAAATCCATCATTTCTTTGTCCATCACTTGCTCTAAAAGTTCTTGCAACAAATCGTATTTTTCTTTCAACTCATCGGTCATTTCCATCATGGAATTTTTTTCGTCTAAACTTTCGTTCAAATTATCTTTAAGTTGTTCTATTTGCTGTTGTAAACTTTGTTGTTGGTTTTGTAATTCTTGAATTTTATTGAGTTTTTCCCACGAATTATTTTTAGAATTTAAGTTGTCTTTTTTCAGTTCTTCAACGCTTTTATGAAATTGTTTTACGTCTTTTTGAATATTCTGAATATCTTTTTTCGCATTGTCTAATGATTCATTGCGCTTGTCAATCAATTCATCAACAGAAGGTAATTTATACGTAAACGACTGACTTCGAGATGATTTTGAACCATTTACACCGTCATTATCACGGACAATAAAATAATATTCAATTCTATCTTCGGGATTGAGTGTATCGTTTCTAAAATCATACGCATAATTAAACGAAAACGCTGTTCCTGAAGGTTTTACAACCGTTTTTGACTTTTTACGCACTTTTCCGTCTTTGGAAGTAATGTCATAATGAAATGTCAACGTTGTTAAACCATAATCGTCCGAAATTTTACCTTCAAAAAAGCGAATAGAAGACGAAATGGTGTCGGTACTTTCGTTGACTGTAATCGTTGGATATGCATCTTTGATAACGTTTACAAAGTAATTCAACGAATCCGATTTATCAGATTTTTCGTTGCGCAACAACACCGCTAAAGGCGTAGAATTGAAAAAGCGTTTTTTGAACTTAAAACCTGTTTTATCAAATGTAAAAGTCGTATCAGAAAACTTAAAACGCAGCTGCTTGGTATTTTTTGAGAAAACGTCCCATTCTACAACCGAACCTTCAGGAACGTTCAAATCAGCAACATTTTCAACATTTTTCGGTTCTTTACCTAAATAAGTCGGATAAACGATTTTCGCATTGAATTTGCCCATTACCGCATTCGGAATTACCTCAATATTGAAAATTTCCGATGTTTCATTGTTTGCCGCAAGCTGAAAGCGGAACGATTTTGAAACTTTGTGAAACGTATAAGTAAACTTATTTTTCGTGATTTTTTGCAGTTGATACGTTCCCAAAGGCGAATTAACCGAAATATTTTCGGGCAAAATACGTCCTTTCACTTCCACGTCAACCGTATAATCATCACCCTCACTAATGATAAATTCATTATTCAACAAGTAAAAATTAAAGTCACGTGGTTTTTCAAATTGCTTGTCGTAACTAATAACACGCTGTGTTGGTTCTTTGATAAAAGACGGTTTGAAAAGTAACAACGCAATAAAAATTACAAGCGGAACAGCAAAATATTTAGCGTATTTTCGATTGGCTTTCAAGTCGATAACCGCAGGAAAATCAAAAACAGAAAGTTGTTTGGAACGTTGTGAAACACTCGCTCGAATTAACTCAAAATTCGGGTGATTGACATCAGTTTCATTTCCCAATTCAAGTGTATTGAATAATTTATCCGAAACCTGCGGAAAGAAATTACCGATAATCAACGATGCCTGTTCCCGTGAAATCCGCTTTCCGAAAGATAAAATTTTAGCCAACGGAATTAATACGTAATAGGTCATCAAACCCAAACTTCCGAGAAGAAAAACTAACAAAAGCGACAAACGAACCATGGACGAAAAACGCCCGAAATATTCCAAGGTGACAACACTTAAAAACAATAACAACGTAAAAGTTGCGAATAAAATCACACCTTTTATCATTCGGTTTTTGTAATATTTCCGAATGAACGCATCAATTTGATTTAATAACTGTTCGTAAGCAGACATTTAAAATTTTGAATTTTATGAACAAATATACAGCGTTTTAGTGTTTGTCAGTAAAAAAAATCTATTTTCGACAAACCTTTTGCAACTTTTGCACGTTTAAGCCTAAAAATAACGTAAAATGAAAAGTATTTATTTAATACTTGGACTAACTTTTTTATCTTCTTGCTGTAAATGTGTTGGTATATACAAAACAACAATCTTTTTAGAAGGTTTTTCTGTCGAAGAAATTCAAAATCCTTATGTAGTTATATTCAAACCAGATGTTTCGGATACGATTACTTTATCAATAGATACGAAATATCAAAGTACAGAAGATATGCGATTAAATTCTGAAAAATATTTAAACCATTCTAATCAATGGAAAATTTGTATTAACGATACATTGAATTATTCCATTGGTAATTTCAATATCGGAACAGAAACAAAAGGATGTTGCAAAGGAACAAATTATTTAGTGTCTTATTCGCTTAATGGGGAAATTGTGAAAGGGAATGTTGTTGAGATAAAGAAGTGATTTTTTTCTTTTACATTTCGGAAGTCCTCCTCCTCAATCCTCCTCCACCGCCGAAGGCAGCCACGAAGTGAACGGAGGAAGTTTAATCCGTCTTCGCTCTTTGATTTCCATACAATATCTGAACTCATCATTCAAAATTCTTAACTTGATTTGTCCAACAAAGGTAAGTCTAAATTTCCAAACGAAAAAAAGCGGATTTCAACATTGTTTAATAAATAAAAAAGAAAAGAATTTAAAAATTTATTCTTTATTGTTTTTATTAAGGTTGTGAATTAGTTGATTATTAATTGAACGTTTATTTTGAAATATGAGTTATCATCAAATTGAGACTATTTATAAACAATATTTTAAATTGTAAATATTTGATTTTAAGTAAATTATATGATTATCAACATTTTTAATGAACAACGTAAATGTTTGTAACTTTCAATTCAAAAAACACAAAAAGTATGTGTGAATTACTGTGTATAAAATTCAGAAAATCCCAATAACTTTGCTTGCATTTTTAGATAATCTGTATATACAAAAATGGAATTGAATTTTGCAAGAATTAATTGTTACATCTTATCAACAGTTATTAAAAAATGGAGTGTGTAAAAGTAAAAAATTAAAGGATTTATTTTTAGTCAGTTACAATTTGTTAAAAATTACTCTTGTTAATAATTGGCTGAAAGTTGAAAACGATGTAAATTTGTACAAAATTAATAATTATGAGTACTTCAAAAATAATTACAATCGGTTGTGACCACGCAGGCTTTGACCACAAGCAAGAAATTATAAAACACTTACAATCAATTGGATATGAAGTTATCGACAAAGGTTGTTATTCTACAGACAGCATTGATTATCCCGATTTTGGACACCCTGTTGCGGAATATGTTGAAAACAATTCAACGGTAAAAGGTATTGTTATTTGCGGTAGTGGAAATGGTATTAACATGACCGCAAACAAACACCAAGGTATTCGCAGTGCCTTGTGTTGGAACAACGAAATTGTGAAGTTAGCACGTGAACATAACGATGCAAACATTTTGGCTTTACCTGCACGTTTTATTTCACAAGAACAAGCAATTGAAATGGTAGATGTATTTTTAAATACCGAATTTGAAGGTGGAAGACATCAGAATAGAATTGATAAAATACCGATGTGTAAATAAATTAACGGTCGAGTTCCCGTAATTTCTTTTCCAATTCTTCTTTAAATAAATCGTAATAAGTTCCTGTTGCTGGACCGTTGAAACCTGTGTAAATTTCAACAATTTTTCCTTTTTTGTCAATGAGGAAAGAAGTCGGATAACCGCCGAATTTATCAATCATTGGAAAGTGTTTGAAAACATTTTCGGTTGTAGGCTTTTCTGCGATTAGAAATTGAATGGAAATATTTTTGCGTTGCTTGAAACCTTGTATTCTTTTTTGACGTTCGGTTTCGTTATCACTGTTTTCAAAAGCTGTACAAACAATTTGAACATTCGGAAATTTCTTTTGTAGTTCGTTAAAATAATTGATTTCATCAACACAATTCGGACACCACGTACCAAAAATACTTACGATAGAAACTTTGTTTTTGATCAATTTTTTAAAGTCAACGGGTTTGCCCAATTCATCTTTTAAATTTAGGTTGAACGGTTTATCGTTTATCACGTTGGTTAGCGATTTTGCATCGGGAAGTTCGTAAGTGTCATCTTTTACCGCTTCCAAACGCACATCATTTGTTTTTAAACCACTTAATGTTGCTTTGAGTGTATCATTGATAATTTTTCCACGAATATAATAAACGGAATTTCCGCTGAATGAGCTTAGGTAAAAGCCAACACCTGTAATTTCACCCTCCAAAAACCGATAATCGCCTGCTTTTGTTCGGATTGTTGCATGAAGAACACGTTTTCTCTGATTAATCATTAGTATTGCGTCACTTTCATTCGTTTTTCTAATGATTTTAGTTTTCCAATTGCCGTTTGCGTTGTAATATCTATTAATACCTTCATCAACAGGTGAATATTTTAGATGTGCTTTAACGGCTCTTTTTTTGACAGGTTCACTTTCATAATTTACCCAGTAACCAACGATTGCAGTATCAATATTATAATAATTTTTTAAGGTCAATGCAAGTTCGGCATTGTAGTCCACAAAACGATAATAGGTAGTATCGTTACTAATTTTAAAAGGTTCTAAATGAATAGTTTCTGTTGAATTGACAATATTTATCGCCGTTTCTATTTTAGTCGCATTTTCGGGCAAACTATCAAAATACATACGCACAGGTATCCATTCGTTCAAGTCGTTTTGAATATGTAAATCCCACATTGTTTTTTGCTGTGAAAAACTAAAAAGGGGTAAGAAAATTAATAAAATGATATTTTTCATGAGTTTTTCTGATTATTTAATAAGTTTTACTGATGATTTGTTTAATAATTACTTCGTTTTTATTGGAAAAAACCGTAACCAAATATTCGCCTGCGGAAAATTCGGATAATGAAATCTCGTATTGATTTGTTGTGAGCGACTTTAGTGTTTTTCCGTTGAGGTCTGTTATTACAACGGTTTTTATTCCGTCAATAGGAATTGTTAAGTTTCCGCTTATTGGGTTAGGAAAAAGTAAACGCAAACCTTTTGTGTTTACTTGCATATCTGTAACGTTGACAGAATTGGTTTTAAAAGCCTTTTTAGTTATGCTTTTTGTTGAACCAATTTTAAGCAGAACGAGGTAATAGCCAAATTCTAAGTCCTCGTCAAGTACATTTATGTTATATGAACCACTTGGTAAAACGGTTTCTTGAAAATAGGTCTTTACTATTTGTCCACTCAAATTAATAACTCTCAACGTAATCGTATCTTGCTCGACAATCTCGAAATGAATAGTTGTCGTTGTAGCAAATGGATTTGGAAAAATATTCAAACTGTCTGTCGTTTGGGAAAATGTTGTTCCCAAAGAAAATGTGATAAAAAATAATAAAATGATACTTTTCATAAGTTTTACTAATGATTTATTTTAATTGTAATTCAATTATTGGATTCCAAAAAAGGTTTTCAAAGTCGATTACTTTGTCATCTTTGACGTTGATACCCTCGTTTTCTAAAAGTTCTTGCATTGTATTTGGGTTATCAAAATGAATTTTACCTGTTAAAAGTCCATTTCTGTTGACAACTCTATGTGCTGGAATATCGGGCAAACGATGTGAACCGTTCATCGCCCAACCAACCATGCGTGAGCTTTGAGGACTTCCCAAATACTTGGCAATTGCGCCATAACTCGTAACTCTTCCTTTGGGAATAAGTTGTGTGACTTGGTAAACCATGTCAAAGAAATCTTTGTTTTTTTCTGAAAGCTTCATATTGTAACCTTTGTCCAATCTTTGGATTATTAATTTCTAAAAATCAAAGATATGAAAACTCCTGTAATTTTTATCATTTTCGTCTTTGTAACAGTTTCCGCTTTTGGGCAACAAGTAACAGAAGACAAAAAAACGAGCTTGAGTGACGTTCAAGTTTTGACCAACGCCACAACCGAAATTTTATTTCTAAAAAACAGTGAGGCAATTGGCTCATATCGTATTATTGACATGAACGGACAGGTTGTCCAAACAGGTTTTGGTAATACACAAATCATTACCATTTTGGATTTAGAAAGTGGTTTTTATCTGTTGGAATTGAAAAATGAGGACGAAATAAGAAACATAACCGTTCGGAAAAGGTGATTTTGATTTATAGACAGAAGACCGCTTTGCTCAAAGATAAAAGACCCGCTACGCTGTAAGACTTGATTTCGAAAATACCTCAATAGTCTTTTGTCTAATGTCTTCCTGTCTTATGTCTCAAAATTCCTATCTTTGTACTCAAAAAAAATTAAAATGGATTTTACATCAAAAGACGTGGCTTACTGTGTAGGCATGAGTATCGGAGAAAGTTTAAAAGCGCAAGATTTAGGCGGTTTGCCAACGGCAGAAATTGCAGAAGGCGTGAAGGCTGTTTTTGAAAAAGAACAACCAAAATTTACACCCGAACAAGCAGATACCATTATTCAAATGTATTTGCAAAAGTTAAATGAAGAGCGTTTTGCAATTCACAAAGAAGAGGGCGCAACATTCTTGGCTGAAAATGGCTTACGTGCAGAAGTTCAAACAACGGAATCGGGTTTACAATACGAAGTTTTGACTGAGGGAACAGGCAAAAAGCCGTCTGCGACAGACACGGTTGAAGTACATTACCACGGGACATTAATTGACGGAACGGTTTTCGATAGTTCTATTCAACGCAACCAAACAGCAAAATTTGGCGTGCATCAAGTTATCAAAGGTTGGACAGAGGCGTTACAATTGATGTCTGAGGGTTCAAAATACCGTTTATATATTCCGCAAGATTTGGCTTACGGAGCGCACCCACACCCAGGTGGAGCAATTAAACCATATATGGCGTTGATTTTTGATGTGGAATTAATCAAAGTAATGGCATGAAAAAATTTGTAATCGGTACGCTAACAATTGGTTTTCTTTTTGCCTGCAACGGTAAAAATGAAGAAAAACAAGGCGAAATTATCAAACTTGAAACACAAAAAGACCGCCTTTCCTTTGCGTTAGGTGCTGACCAAGGTCACGCCATTGCTAAGTCGGGCGACCCACATTATTCAAAGTATAATTTGGACAAAATCGCTGAGGGTTTCGCTATCGGAATGAAAGATGAAGATGCATTTGACGAAAGTTGTCAAGTGACTTTGCGCAGTTTGTTTGGCGAAAGTGGGCGAGAATTAAATGAAAAATATCTTGACGAGGGTTGCCAATGTTTGGGTAAACTTTCGGGTGTGATTTTTTCAAAAGGCTGGAAGAAAAAAGGAGGGTTTGAATATTTTGACAATGCGATGGTTGTCAAAGGTTTTCGAGCATCGCTTTACGGAGGCGACACACTCGTTTCACGTCAAGACCAAATGGAGTTAATTCGGAATTTAATCGAAGAGTTAAACAAATCAAACGGTGTTAAATTGATTTCCGAAGCATCAAAAAGACCAAATACAATCAACATAGACGGTTTGATTTTGGAAACCATTCAAGAGGGAAAAGGAATTTCGCCAAATGCAACGGACAAAGTGCAAGCGAATTATATTTTGATGAACGCTGTTGGCGACACACTCGAAAATTCGTTTCCGTATGTGCTTGAAACAGGTAAAGAAATTGACCCTTTTCAGTTAGACCAAGTTATCCAAGGTTGGAAAATCGGTATGCAAAAGATGAAAGAGGGCGGAAAATATAAAATCTATATTCCGTACGAATTAGCTTATGGCGAACGTGGAATTTTCAACCCACAACGCAATGCGTACGACATTCAACCGTATGAAAATTTGCAGTTTTATATTGAATTGAATAAGGTGATTAAGTAATTGATTGCTAAAAAATCTAACCTACCTTTATCTTTTTAACGTATGAAAAAATATTTTTTATTTTGTGTGTTCCTTGTTTTACTGTTCGTTTCCTGCGGACGGAAGAAAGCGATTGTTGTCGAACCTGCATTTTACATGTGGAATTCGGGTGGTTTTTATGGCGTTCGTGATGAAATAGCTGATTTGAATGTATCTAAATTTTACTACAAAATTTTTGAAGTCGATTACAATGAGGTTAGAGGTAATTTCCCAATAGCTAAAAACAGACCTGATTTTTATGGTTATAGAGAATATAAAAATGAAACGATGGAAATTATCCCAACTGTATTTGTGAAAAATGAAGTGCTGAAACACAACGACCACAAATCTTTGGACGAATTGGCGGATAACATTGTTTACTTAATTTCAAAATATATTGATCCACTTATTGTAGAAAATAAAGAAAAGGAAAAAATAATTTACAACGAAATTCAAATTGATTGCGATTGGACAAAATCCACGAAAGACAATTATTTTTATTTGCTCCGAAAAATCAAGGAATTATCCAAGAAAAAAATAAGTTGCACCTTGCGTCTTTATCCGTATGCGTATCCCGAAATTATGGGTGTTCCGCCTGTCGATAGAGTGACGTTGATGTGTTACAATTTGATAAGTCCGTTGGATAATCCCAACAAAAATTCGATTTTAGATGTCGCCGAACTCGAAAAATACATTAAAGGTAAAAAGAAATATCCGTTGAAATTAGACGTTGCGTTGCCTGTTTTTTCGTGGACACAACACTATCAAAACAACCGCTTTGCGAGATTGTTAAACCTTACGAGTAAAGATATTAAAACGGTTGCGAAGAAAACGGACGAATTTTGGTACACGATAACCAAAGACACAACCGTTAATTGGAACGTGAAATTAAAAATGGGCGACCGTATCAAATGCGAAGAAGTGCCGCTTGCTGACCTCAAAAAAGCTGTTGCCTTAATTAAAAAACATGTTCCCTTGGACGGAAACGTAACGATTTCACTTTTCGATTTGCAGTCCTCTGTTTTTAAAAAATATAGCCATGAAGAACTTTCTGACCTGTACACTACTTTTTCTAAGTAGTTTTAGCGTTTTTGCTTGTGGCTTTGAACCTTATGGCGAGGAATTGCGCTTTGTCTTTATCAATCCGTGGGATTACAACTACAAAACGTATCAAACGTTTTATTACAATGCTCATTCATTTGGAGATGTTGAAATAGAAGAATACGACTACGATTCGAATGTCCAAGATTGGTATGCGTTTTTAGGCAAAAAAGTATCGCAAAAAGCTATTTATGATTTTATGTATCGGCAATCATTCACGGATTTGAACGAAACTTCGGACAATGAATTTGTGAAATACCTCTATCAAACCAAACGAACAGATGTGATTGCGTATCTTAATTGGGCGAAAAATTGCGAGGTTTTTACAACGCATGAAGATAACAATCCGTGGGAACGAAATTCAGAAAAATTCGAGAATGAACAAAATCAATTTTTAAGTAAATTGAAAGCGCAAATCAAAGTCGAAAAGAACATTTATTTGCAACGACGTTATGCGTTTTTAGCAATTCGCTTAGCCTATTACAATAAGAACAAACAACTGATAAAGGAACTTTACAAAACACATTTTGTAAACGCTCAAAAAGACTTTTTATACTATTGGGCGTTGTATTTTTATTGTTTTACCGATGAGGCGACAAGTACGGACTTAGCCAACGTATTGACGTATTCGCCCGAAAAAAGACACGCTGTTTTCTATTTTTTCCGACGTGAATTTTCGTTGGAAAATGCCTTGAAAAATGCCAAAACCAATACTGAAAAAGCCAATGCGTATGGATTTATCTCAATGCAAAACATTGATTACAATTTGGCGAATATCAAACAGATTTATAAGTTACAACCGTACAATGAACAATTGGATTTCTTGCTTTTGCGTGAAATTTCCAAGTTGGAAGATTGGATTTACACACCGTATTACACGTTTTATTATCCGTCTGTTGATAGAGATGCGCAGGTTTATTACGATGAAAACGGCGAATTTGACTGGGATAAATATGAGACACACAAAGAAGAAGTTTGGAGCAAGTGGAATAGTTCACGTCAATATATTTTAATCAAACAAGGCGAACTTAAAGACCGTGCGTATGCCAAAGAATTACTAACCTTTCTCAAGTCGTGTGATTTGTCTAAAGTCAAAGATAAAATGCTGTGGCAGTCGGTTTTGGTGCAACTGCAATTTATGACTAAAGATTTTGAGACGTGTATTCAATCTGCGGAAAAATTCATAAAAACTTATCCGAACGAACGGGCGACGGTGCAAATTCAACAGCTCAAAACCTTGGCTTTGGTTGCCAAACAACCACACGGAAAAGCAGTTATTCCGCTTGCTGTACAAGCGTTTGTAGAAAAAAATAAGACAGATATAAGCTTTATGTTTGCTTTAGCACGTGAATTGGAATATTTAGGGAATTATTCCGATGCGATAGCACTTATTTCGTTTCTAAAAGAGGAAACGAAAGACGAGTATGAATATCCTTCTTTTATCTATTGGCGAGGACAAAAACCTAAAGGTAGAGGTACGCTTGTTGAATTTGGGGATTATTTTTCGTATATTGATTACTTATATTCCACAGAACAAATAGGTCATATTTTGGCAAAAGTAGAGGGCAAAAAAGCCAATGCGTTTGAAGAAAATATCTACAAAGTTTTAGCACACGACAAAAACTATATCAAAGATATGTTGGGCATGAAATACATTCGTCAAAACCGTCTAAAAGAGGCGTTAGCGGTGTATAATAACATGGACCAACTGTATTGGAAAAATAATTATTCCGCTTGGGAACGTGACAGATACGATGATGGTTGGAATACATTTAATGGAAATCCGTTTTATCAAATTCCATACACACCTGATTTTGTAAAGCCGAAAGAAAAAATCAAAATGACCAAACCTGCTATTTTGGCGCAATTAATCGACTACCTCAAGCGAGCCGAAGATGTCAAAAACCCCAATCGGGCAAGGTATTATTTTTACGTCGCAACGTGTTATTTCAACATGGGGCAATACGGAAATTCGTGGATGATGCGTCGCTATTATTTTTCGAGTTATTATTTTTCCGATGATGATTATTACAATGAAATTTATGAAGATGAGGAGGAGTTTCGCCATAATCTTTTCGCCCAAAAATATTATCACAAAGCATACGAAACAGCCCAAACAGACAAATTCAAAGCATTGAGTTTGCGTATGGAAGGTTACGCTAAATCAATTGGTTCGCCAAAAGGTTACGATTATTCTGCTATGCGCAAAGCTTATCCGCAGTATTACGATGATTTGTCGTGGTGCGGTGATTGGAGTAAGTATTTTACGAATTAAGAGTGCAGAGTGTTGAGTTCAGATACGTGACGGAATTAAAAACCTAACGAAAATTCTTGCTCGAAGACGAGACGGTCGCATTGATTTTTTCGACGGGACACAACCGACGAAGTTAGCGTAAAAAGAACAAAAACTTGCTATCGCTTCGAACAGTTTGTTCTTTTCGCTAACAAGGAAGAGTTGGGTGTCGAAAGAAATCACGGCGACTAGCTTTTTTTGGTTCTTTTTTTAAGCAATGTAAAAAAAGAACATCTATTAACCCCAATTTTTCTTACCTTTGAACGTCAAGTTTAAAATATGAAATCGTTTTTAATCCTTTTACCGCTCCTAATTCTTGCTGCTTGCGGATTGAGATACACGCCAACAGCAACGCCCGAAACAACGCAATCGGACAGAAAAAAACTAATTGAAGAAACCATTGCAAAAGAGTTTCAAAGGCAAAATAAGATTTACAAACCAATCGGTTATGCGGAAAGCGTGAAGATTAAACCTGTTTCGTATATCAAACTTGATTCGCTTTTTGAAGTCAAATATCGCTTGGAAAGAGCAGGAAAACGTGATGCTAATTTGGACGAATCAATTAAAATGCAACAGATTGTTTGTAAGAATGATACGAACGAAATTTTGTATTTAGAACGCCATGTTTTTAGTTTGGAAAGCGACACAAGTGCCGAAATTTTGTCAGGCGATTTTTACATCGACAAGCAAAATGAATTAAAAGATTTGAAATTTACAGAGTCGTACCACATCGACAAAAATTACATTAATTACTATTCGATGTTTATTTTTGAACAACCATTTCTCGGTGGCGATTATTTGACAACGGAAGAGCAAAATTTTTATAAAATCTACAAGCAAGAACTGCAAAACCGCACCAACAAAGATGATTTTTTAAATAACACGCTGAAAATCATGCAAATTGCATATTACAAACGTTCGTTGGATATGCAAACACTTTTGAAAGAGTTGACACGCAAAGTTGTTCACAACGATAAAACAAATTACAGCGATGAGGTTTTTATCAAAATGGAGCAAATCAAAGACGGCGATGTTTTGCAAAAATACAGTGTGTTGTACCAAAGCATGACCAAAACCGCCGACAACATTTATACGAAACGTTACAATTTGGAATTTGACCCGTTTTTAATGCTTTTATCCAAAGAAGAAGTGTTGTTTTAGATTTTTGAAATTATGTCATTCCGTCTTTTTTATCTCCTGTGTTTAAGTTTCGTTTTATTTGGGTGTACATCGCACGAAAACAACTTTCAAAATGAGAATTTTAGCAAAATAACATTAAAATATGCGAAATCTTTCACGCTTTCAGAAAGTCAATCGGCGTATAAATTAACGTTAATCAACGAAGAAAATCAATCGGAAATCGCGCATTATATTTTTGAAAAACAACCGCAATCAAATCACCGAACTGCTATTTTTTCATCTTCTGCAGTTGGTTATTTAGCCGTTTTAAACCAATTGGAAACGGTTATCGGCGTGGAAAAACGAAACAACATTTACAACCCGATTTTGGTCAAAAAACGCACGGAAAATCACTTGAAAGAATACTTTGATTATGCTTTGGTTAATCCCGAAAAATTAGCCAATGACGGTGTGAACACCATTTTTTACAGCCTGTTTTCGACCGACTTAAATCCACTTGACAAAAAGCTGAATCAACTCAAAATTACCGCTATTCCGCTGTTGGAATGGAAAGAACAACACCCTTTGGGAAAAGCAGAATGGCTAAAAGTTTACGGCATTGTGTACGGTTGTTACGACCAAGCAGTTAAGGCGTTTGATGAAATCGCAACAGAATACGATGAAACAAAAGATTTTATTCTTTACATAAACCAATGGGTTGCGCCCAAAGTTTTGGCGAATACGTTGTTTCAAGATGTTTGGTATTTGCCAAGTGGGAATTCCTATACAGCACAAATTTTCAGAGATGCAGGCGGACATTACCCTCTAAAATCAAGCGGAACAGGCAGTGATTCGTTTACGTTCGAGCAAATTTACAAGGAATATCAAGATGCCGATAAATGGGTAAATGTTGGTTTTGGAACAAAGAAAGAAATGCTCGCCATGTATGACGGATACAGGCATTTTAAAGCATTTCAAACCAATCAAATGTATTCATTTTTTGGCAATTCGATTAAATATTTTGAGGAATCGCCTGTCAAACCGCATCTCGTTTTAAAAGATTTGCGGTTTATTTTTGCTTCGGACAACCCACAAAATCTGTACTTTTACAGTCGGGTAGAATGAAAAACGCACAACAAAAATATTGGATAATTGGCGGAATTGGATTGTTAGTAGTCTTATTCGTAATGCATCTTTTTGCGTGGAAATGGGATTTTTCATTTTTCAACAATAACGTTATTTTCAACACAATACGTTTGCCCCGAAGTTTGGCAGCACTTTTTTGCGGAATGTTATTGGCCTTGTCGGGATTGCTTTTGCAGATACTTTTTGCCAATCCACTCGCTGGCCCGTCGATTTTAGGAATTAGCTCGGGCGCAAGTTTGGGCGTGGCTATTGCGGTTATTTTTGGTATTGGAACATTCGGTATTCCTGCCGCATCGTTGTTGGGAGCGTTGACATACACGATGATTTTGATTTTTTCGATGCGCTTTGTAAAATCCATGCTTTCGCTGTTGCTTGTCGGTATTATGTTGAGCAGTTTTACCGTTGCCATTATTGATTTTCTGGAGATTTACGCCCACGAAGCGAAATTGAAATATTTTATTTTGTGGGGAATGGGTTCGTTGCAACAAGTTAGTGGCAGTGATTTGGTGGTGTTTTTGGTTGTCACTTTACTTGTTATCTTGCTTGCGGTTTTCATTAGCAAAGATTTGACGGTTTTTTCGCAAGGCGAAGAATTTGCGGCACATTTGGGCGTAAATGGTAAAAAATTGCGTTGGTTTATCATTGGAATAACGTCTCTTTCTGTGGCGGTGACAACTGCGTTTTGTGGTCCGATTTCTTTTGTTGGGATTGCCGTTCCGAATATTGTGCGGCTCGTTTTTAAAACTTCGGACAGCCGAAAACTGATGTTTGGTTGTTTGATTTTTGGTCCTGCATTGCTTTTGCTTTGTGACGGTTTGATATTGCTTTTTGACAACTATTTTGTGTTGCCGATTAACTCGATGACAGCGTTATTTGGTGCGCCGTTTATTATTTGGATAATTTTCAAAAAACTTAAAACATGACACCACGAAGAAGGTCGAAGACAAACATAGATTTTAACAAGTAAACTCTCTTTCCTTTTTTCAATTCGGCAATAATCATTTTTTAACTGTCGTGATTTAAAAGAGTCTTTTTCGGTAAATTCCAGATAAAATTGGTGGAGTATTTGAAAATAAGGCGGAGAAAAGGAAAATCCTACCCAAAAAGATAGATAAATATCGGTTTAATGTCAGAAAAAGTGTAATAAATAAGTGTTTTAATGTCGTAAAAAGTGTAGTTAAAACGTATTTTAATGTCAGAAAAAGTGTATATTTGTGGTGTTTTAATGTTGTAAAAAGTGTATAGAAGTAAAATTAATAATCTGATTAACTGGAAGTTGTCTTCAAAAAGAAAGCCACTCGTTATTCTTGGAGCAAGACAAATAGGAAAAACTTGGCTTTTGCAAGAGTTCGGGAAAAATGAATACAAGCAAGTCGTGTATATCAATTTTGAACGTGCAACCACTTTAAAAGAAGTTTTTTTACCCGATTTAGATGTAAAAAGATTGATTACAGCTTTTGAACTTTTCACCAATACCAAAATTTCTGCTGATGATACACTCATTATTTTAGATGAAATTCAAACTGCGCCCAAAGGCATTACTTCGCTGAAATATTTTTATGAAGATGCTCCCGAATATCACATTGTTGCAGCAGGCTCGCTTTTGGGATTAAACTTACATCCTAACGAATCTTTTCCTGTTGGGAAAGTATCTTTTTTGGAATTGCAACCGATGTCGTTTTACGAGTTTCTGTTGGCTGTAAGCGAAGATGGTTTGGCTCGTATCCTCGATGAAAAAATGTGGGATATGCTTCCTGCTTTTTCCGAAAAATTCAAAGAATATTTGCGGTATTATTTTTATGTTGGTGGAATGCCCGAAGTGGTGTTGGAATTTGCACAAAATAGAGATTGGAAAAAAGTGCGTGCTTTGCAAAATGACATTCTAACAACCTATCAAAACGATTTTTCCAAACACGCTCCGAAAGAAATTGTACCTCGTATCAATATGATTTGGGAAAGCATTCCAGCACAATTAGCAAAGGAAAACAAGAAATTCATTTATGGTATCATCAAAGAAGGAGCGAGAGCAAAAGATTTTGAATTGGCGTTGCAATGGCTCACGGATACAGGTTTATTACATAAAGTAAATGCGGTTTCAAAACCTGCTTTGCCACTTACTGCCTATCAGCAATTATCGAATTTCAAACTTTATCACAATGATATTGGTTTGCTCGGGGCAATGGCAAAATTAGCAGCCAAAACCATTATTGAGGGTGATGATATTTTTACCGAATTTAAAGGTGCTTTGGCGGAGCAATATGTTTTTCAGCAACTGAAACTGAACAAAGATTTGTCGGTATATTATTTCCCGTTTGAAAACAGCAAAAATGAAGTCGATTTTGTAATCCAAAACGAACAAGGCGAAATTATTCCAATAGAAGTGAAAGCAGGAGAAAGTTTAAGAGCCAAAAGTTTTAAACTTTTCTGTGAAAAACATCAACCCAAAACCGCAATCCGAACGTCACTTTCTAATTACAGAGAAGAAAGCTGGATGACAAATGTACCGCTATATATAATTGACAAATTTCTACAAGAAGAGAAAAACGTGCAAAAACATTAAAGCCCAAGACACCTAAAAACGGTGTTTTCCAACAATAAAACACCTCAACCCAAATAAAACCTTACTTTTAAACCCGTTTGAAAAAAGAAGACTTCAAAAAATTAAAATGATACAATTTAAAAATCACACCGTTAGCATTGAAAACACAACCTTGTTTAAAGTTGATGAACTTGTTGTGGAACAAGGAAAAGTGTATTATTTAATCGGAAAAAACGGTTCGGGAAAATCAACGTTTTTGAAATCCATTATCAATTTCAACGACAAAACCGCAGGAATTTCGATTGACAACAAGTCCAAAAATCAGTACTCGTCTAAGGAATTAGCCCAAAAAATTGCGTATGTTCCGTCCAAATTGACAAGTAACGATTTCACAACGGTCGAAGAATTTTTATTGCTTGGTCGCTATCCGTACGGAAAACCACTTTCGGGAACGTCTGAACACGACCAAGAAAAACTGAATGAGGTTTTAAATCTTTTGGAAATCAATGATTTAAAAACAAAATTCATCAACCAACTAAGCGACGGACAACAGCAATTAGTTTCGATTGGCAGAGCCTTGGTACAAGAAGTCAATTACCTTCTATTGGACGAACCAACTGCTTTTTTGGATTACGCCAACAAACGCCGAATTTTCGCACGCATCAATGAATTGGCTAGCGCAAAAAACATGGGAATAATCGTTGTCACACACGATATAGAGTTTTTGTTAAAGCTGAACAAAGACGTTTTTTATGTCGATACAAACTCAAAATCATTAGAAACGTTAAATCTTTCTAATGATGATTTGGAAGAGGTTGTGCGAACGGTTTATTGAGGTTAAAAATTAGCTTTCAATAACTGTTCTAATTCATGCGCTTGCGTAACACCCGATCGTCGCCAAAGGATATTTCCATTTTTGAAAATAATTAGCGTTGGAACACCCCGAACTTGATACAAAGCTGCTGCGTTTGGGTTTTTGTCAACATCTATTTTTACAATATCGGCTTTGTCGCCAACACGTTTTTTAACTTCGTCCAAAATCGGCGACATCATTTTGCATGGTCCACACCATTCAGCCGAAAAATCGACTAAAATAGGTTTGTTTTGATTGATTAATTCTTTAAACGTCATTTTTTATTTTTCTGCAAAGTTAAGCACATTAAAAAGAACACACCGCTACTTATGTTACAAAGTGGACGTTACGATAGTACGATTTATGACATTAAGACGGTCGTAATATCATAACGTCCTAAAGTCTTAACGTCAAAATGTAACATAAATGTAATATTAATGAAACAATAAAGACCTATCTTTGTCACAACTTTGTAGCCGTAAAAGCGAATAATGAAGAAATTATTAATTATTATCATCTGTTTTTCAGTTAATTATACTGTTCTTGCACAACAAGAAACACCTTTGATTGATACTACATCGAAACAAGCGAGTGAAACTCAAAAGCGTAAATGGTTTCAATCTTTTTCCATAGGTGGTTATCTGCAAATCCGCTACAACGGTCTGTTTGATAGCAATCCGAATTTAGGTTGTGAGCAATGTGACAAAGCGTGGAACGGTAACGGAAATTTTTCTATTCGTCGTGCAAGGATTATATTTTCGGGTCAAATTCACCGCCAAATTTTCTTTTACATACAACCCGATTTTGCAAGTGCAATCAATGGAAGTCAAAATATTGCGCAGTTGCGTGATGCGTATTTTGATGTGGGCGTGGACAAAAGAAATGAATTTCGCTTTCGGATTGGTCAATCCAAAGTACCTTTCAGTTTTGAAAATTTACAATCAAGCAGAAATCGCCTAAGTTTAGACAGAAATGACGGAACAAACAGTTCGTTTACAAATGAGCGAGATTTGGGTATTCATTTTATGTGGGCTCCCGAAAAACGCCGAGCAATGTTCAAATCTTTGGTAGATGACGGACTAAAAGGAAGTGGCGATTATGGTGTTATTTCCCTCGGAATTATCAACGGACAACCGCTCAACACCAAGGAGTTAAACAAAAATAAACACGTTGTTTTGCGCTTTACCTATCCTTTTCAAGTTAAAAATCAACTTTTTGAGGCAGGTGTTCAAGCATACAGCGGATTATTTCAATTGCAAACCAAAGACATCAGCGCAGGCGTAAAACACAAGGCGAATTTGAATTACAAAGACGAGCGTATTGGCGTTCATGCGGTGTGGTATCCCAAACCTTTTGGTATTCAGGCAGAATATAACATTGGGCGAGGTCCTGAATTTAATAAATTTACAGACTCTATTGAAACACAAACACTTGCAGGCGGTTATGTCATGCTGAATTACCAAGTGCGCATGAAAAATCATTTGCTGATTCCCTTTATGAAATACAAATATTATGAAGGCGGTAAAAAATATGAGTTAGATGCACGTAGTTATAATGTCAACGAAGTGGAAATCGGAGTCGAATGGCAACTGTGGAAACACTTTGAAATAGTCTTGATGTACACCTATTCGGAGCGCAGATATGAAGATTATAATTCACAAGAAAATTTCCAGCGAGGAAGTTCGTTGCGAGCGCAGATACAGTTTAATTTTTAGTCAAGTTAAGATACGACCGGCATTACCCTTGCCGATTTTAAAAAAAACAAAAAACGCTCAACATTGTTGAGCGTTTTTTATGCGTATAATTTTCTACTTATCTCTTAATCGCTTTCAATACATAGTCTTGACCGCTAACGTTGATTTTTACGAAGTAAACACCTTTTTGATTAATCGTCAAAACATCGTTGGAAAGTGTAAAATCTTTAATTTCTTTACCGTCTATGGAATAAACTGCAAGCGAATTTAAAACTTTGTTGTCGTCCAATTGAATTTTAAAATGGTCTGTTGTTGGATTTGGATAAATGACTAATTTCTTCGCTGTTGCGTTTGACACACTCAATCCCGAAACATTTACCGTAACTGTTGCTGTTGCCGTACATCCATCACTGTTTTTTCCTGTTACCGTATAAGTTGTTGTTGCGGTCGGACTTGCAACTACTTCACTTCCTGTTGCTGAACTTAATTCATTAGACGGTGTCCATGTGTAAGTATTTGCTCCCGATGCGGTCAATGTTGCCGTTTCGCCTGCGTTAATCGTTTGCTCTGATGTTGTCGCTGTTATCGCAGGAACTGCATTAACAACAATCGAAACAGTTGCTATATCTTCAACACTTGGTGAAGAAGAAACAACTTTTACCTTGTAGTCCGTTCCGATAACTGATGCAGGCAAATTACCATAAATCGTTAATGTTCCATTCGCAGTTGATGTGATGCTTCCAATGGAAACAGCATTTGTAAAATCACCGTCTTTGTCTGATAGATAAGCGGTAAATGTATTTCCTGTGCTAAAGTCACCGTCCGAAGTGAATGTTACTGTTATCGGTGCTGCTGTTTGCGCACAAAACGAAGACGCATCCATGGCTACGTTTGAAACGAAATGAGTAACAATTTCTTTCCCTGTAATGGTTAACTCGTCAATGCCAATTCCTAAATTTGAAACGCTATATCCTAAGTTAGACCATTTAAAGCGGAAATAAATAGTACTGTCCGCATCTAATTGAGGAATAGAAGCTGTTTCACTCGTCCAATCACTTTTACCAACCAATTTGTTTCCAACTTGATTCCAAGTAATGCTATCCAAGGAGTATTCCAAATACGCATACGCCGAATCAACGTGACCCTCTACAAAATAGCTGTACGACACAGAAACTTCTTTATAATCTGTAATTGCTAAAGGTTGTGCAAGTGTCGCATGAATTTCCCCCACGGAAGAATACGTAGCGTTACAATTCATTACTAAACACATAATCGGATCATTTACGTGTAAATAACTACTTTTTGGTGCACCCGTAAATTGACTTGGTTGGTTTGGTGTGTGTGGAAAAATAACCATTGGAGGAACAAGAGGAATTCCAAAGTCAAATACATTTCCCATATAGTTCGTGTCCACAACCCAAGAGTCTGTCATTGCAGAGCCACCCAATGTCCAATTTGACGAACCGTTTTCAAAATTGTCACTAAAAAGTGTCGTTGGAGTTTGTGCTGTTACTGCGCCCATTACCAACATAAAAAAAGATAATACAATTAGTTTCATAGAATGAATATTTTAAATATATGGTTCAAATATATGTATTTAAAATTTAGTATGCAATAAATAATTACACATTAAATTTGTTAGACTAATCTAACTTTTGTATTTTTGCAACCAAAACATTTTTACACATTGGTTTCATGCAGAAGAAAAGATACACGAATAGTTTGAGTTTAACAATGCTTATACTGTTGATTAATTTTGCAACGATAGCGCAAGTGACTCCTGATAGTTCTTCCACACTTAGCGAAGTTGTTATTTCAGGAACGATGAAAGAAGTGTCCAAAACCGCAAGTCCTATTCCGATTGAGGTTTATTCTGCCAAATTCTTTAAAGCAAATCCTACACCCTCCCTATTTGATGCCTTGCAAAACATAAACGGTGTTCGTCCGCAATTAAATTGCAACATCTGCAACACAGGCGATATTCACGTCAACGGTTTGGAAGGGCCTTACACCATGGTTTTAATAGACGGAATGCCTATTGTCAGCGGATTATCAACCGTTTATGGATTGTCGGGGATTCCGCAATCGCTAATCGACCGTGTTGAAATTGTCAAAGGGCCAGCATCGACACTTTACGGAAGCGAAGCCGTTGGTGGACTAATTAATGTTATTACACGCCGACCAAGGAGTGCGCCATTGCTTTCGGCAGACGTATTCGGCACAAGTTGGGGCGAAATAAACGCCGACCTTACAGGAAAATTCAACGTAGGGGAAAAAGTCCAATCTTTAATCGGGGTAAATTACTTCAATTATTCCATTCCGAAAGACAACAACAAAGACGGTTTTACAGACGTAACTTTGCAAAATAGAATTTCGGTTTTCAACAAGTGGAATTTTGACCGCAAAGACAGACGTATTTTTTCGTTAGCAGCCCGTTATGTCCATGAAGACCGTTGGGGCGGCGAGATGAATTGGAATAAATCATTTAGAGGTAGCGACAGTATTTATGCCGAAAGTATTCACACCAATCGTTGGGAATTTTTCGGTACGTATCAACTACCAATAAAAGAAAAAATCTTGTTTCAATTTAGTGCAAACGGACACAATCAAAACAGCGTTTATGGCGATATGCCTTACATGGCGCAACAATATATCGGCTTTGGTCAGTTCACATGGCACAAACAATTAAATCGCAACGACCTTTTAATTGGCGCAACTTTCCGTTACACCTATTATGACGACAACACACCTGCAACTGCTACTTTTGATACGCTCGGAACAGGAAAAAATATGCCGTCACAAACGTATTTACCAGGGATTTTTGTGCAAGACGAAATCAGCATAAATGAAAACAATAAATTGTTGTTAGGCATTCGCTACGACTACAATTCCATTCACGGTAATATTTTTACACCACGTCTGAATTACAAATGGAGTTCAAACGACAACAAGAATATTTTGCGTGTGGGCTTTGGCAACGGCTATCGTGTGGCAAACGTGTTTACCGAAGACCATGCAGCACTCACAGGCGCACGGAAGGTTGAGTTTCTGTCAAACTTAAAACCCGAAACTTCGTGGAACGGAAACATCAATTTTGTTAAAAAGATGTGTACACAAAATGGCGTATTTATCGGCTTGGACGCATCGGTTTTCTACACGTATTTTACCAATAAAATTATTGCCAATTATGACACCGACCCAAACAAAATCATTTATGACAACCTAAACGGTTACGCTGTATCAAGAGGCGTTTCCCTAAACCTTGACATTGCTTTAAACAATGGCTTGAAATTTCTATTGGGCGGAACATACATGGACGTTTACAGCGTAGAAAATGACGTAAAAACCCGACAGCTGTTTACCGAACGTTTTACAGGTGTTTGGAATATCGGCTATACCATTAAAAAAATCGAGTTGACGATTGACTACACAGGAAATGTCTATAGCTCGATGCGTTTGCCGTTGTTGAGCGACACCGACCCAAGACGTGAATATTCGCCTTGGTGGAGCATTCAGAACATACAGTTGACGAAAAAATTTGAGTTTGGATTGGAACTATACGGCGGTGTTAAAAACCTGTTGAATTGGACACCTAACAAAGGTAATCCTTTTCTCATTGCACGATCATTCGACCCATTCGACAAAAATGTTCAGTTTGATGCAAGCGGACAAGCCATGGCTACACCCAATAATCCTTATGGACTGACATTCGACCCGTCTTATGTTTACGGGCCAAATCAAGGAGCGAGAGCATTTTTAGGGGTTAGATATACGTTTCGGTAGATGATGTTTACACTAAAACTCGGCTTAGCGCAACGAAAAATAACTCAAGTTCAAAACCTCCTCTAAAAGATTTTTTCGTTTTTGTGCTAAATCGTTCAAACGGGTTTTTAGTTTTTTGTGTGTTGTAAGATTTCTGAATATTCGTGCGCTTTTATACGCTGCAAGACCGAGCAAAGGCGTAAGCATATAATACATTAACGAAATCGCCCAAACGTTCATACAGCTACAAAACAACGGTTTGAACATAAAATAATGCATCAAAACAACGATTGGAATGTTCCAAATTCCCAAAGCGACTTTTCCTAAAGTTAATTTTACTGAACCCCAAAAAACACGTCTTTTAAAGGTTTTTTCAGCGAAGTTTTTAACCAATTTGTACGGCACAAAACCGTGAATGAAACCCAATAGTGACAACGGCGACAGCAAAATAATCGCAAGCCATTTTAAAGCTGTATGCTGTTTGTTTTCAGCGTGTTCAAACACAACGGTATCTGTGATTTTGAGTGTTTTTAGTTCTTTAAAATACGTTGCTAATTTATCTTTTAGTGCAATTAATTTTTCGTCTGTTAAGTCTTGTTGGTTTATCCATTTAGCGAAGTTTCGGGAGTTTTCCCAACGTTGCAACAGCGGAATGGATTTGTCTTTGTCGAAAGGGTCGATTCCGATGCGTGTCAGGCGTGTGGCGTGTTCGTGAAAAAATGCCCAATCGTAGTCTTCGACGTGTGTTAATTGGTTTTGTAAATCTTTTTCGATGCGTTGTGTTAGCTCAGCAATCACTTTGTTTGGAGCTTCCATATACTCTTCCCGATAGTCGTTCAAACAGATGTGTTCGCCATGACTTAGAATCAATTCGCTACCGATAACATTTGGGTCGCCATAATTGACACCAACAGTTGAAATGTATATTTTTTTCTTCCAATTAAGCATTTCCAAAGTCGAAAAACCGATACGCACCGCACCTTTTTTGACAGGTTTTAGTCTTCTCACAAAAATATCATCGGTAAAACCTTCGCCAAAAATCAATAAATTTCGTCCGTATTTCAAGACTTTGGCGCATTTCGCAAATACTTCATTATTCTTATTTTTCGTGTCAACGCCGTCTTGTTCTCGGTAAATCGGCAACATGTGCGCCGCCCATAAAATCGGTTTTAACAAAGGCGTGAAAACATCGGAGCGTGTCATAAAGAAGACAATCGGTCGAGCCTTAGCAGCAACGACAAGTGGGTCCATAAACGATGCTGCATGATTGCTTACGTAAATCGTTCTGCCCAAATATTTTTTCGGGTTCTTAACAACTTTCGCTTTCGGGTAAAAAATGCGCAACGAATACGCCAAGGTAATATACAGAACGAAATAGAAAAACCTCATTTTTTTATTTTTAAGTGCGTAAAATTAGTAAATTATCCTCCATACCAAACACTATTCTTCGCTGTTTCCCAAAGACGAATTTCGAGTTTGTATTTTTCGGGTAAACGATTACGCAAGTGATTCCAAATGACGACAGCGATATTTTCAGCCGTTGGAATAAGATTTTTAAAATCGGGGCAATCTAAATTTAAGTTACGGTGGTCAAAACGCTCCAAAACTTCTTCGTTAATGATGTCTTTGAGGATTTTCAAATCAATGATGTAGCCTGTTTCGGGGTCAATTTCGCCCTCAATCCAAACTTCCAACACGTAGTTGTGTCCATGGAAATTAGGGTTGTTGCACTTGCCGTATAGTTCATCGTTTTTGGCATCGTCAAAAGCTGGATTGTTTAAGCGGTGTGCAGCGTTAAAGGTTTCTCGGCGACAAACTTTCATCGGATTAATAATTTCGTTGGTATAAAAATTCTATTAAAGCTCGCAACGGTTGTTTGCGCTCCTCGGAAACGTTGATTTCGTCCAAATAGGCAATTCCTTTTTGAAAATAAAAATCAACTTTTTCTTGCGAAATGGCAGGTATGTCAAGGGCGTTGTACAAAGCTATCGTTTGGTCGATTTTATGTTGTGGATTTTCGGCGTTTAACAGTGTTGTAAAACTTTCTTTCTGTGTTGAAGATGCTAATTCTTGTGCTTTTAAATACAAAAATGTTTTCTTGTTACTCAAAATATCGCCACCAATTGTTTTGCCGACATCTCCCGATTTTCCGAATGTATCTAAGTGGTCGTCTTGTAGCTGAAACCCCAATCCGATGTTAATTCCAATTTGATACAAACGCTCTTGTTCCTCTTCGTTTGCTTCGGCAACAATCGCTCCTGCTTGCAACGCACAACCTAATAAAACAGACGTTTTCAGGCGTATCATTTCCAAATATTCGGCAATCGAAACATCGGCACGTTTTTCAAAATCCATGTCCATTTGTTGTCCCTCGCAAACTTCACGTGCCGTAGTC
>DAOMPZ010000013.1:0-26452 GCA_035445045.1 Crocinitomicaceae bacterium
ACAGAAAAATTAATCAACTCAAAATTAATTTGTGTGGATAATGCACTACGGGTTACATTACTTAAAAAAAGAATCAAAAAAAGCTAGTCGCCGTGATATTTTCCGACACCCATATCTTCCTTGTTAGCTAAAAGAACAAAACTTGCTTCGCATCGAACAGTTGTTCTTTTTACGCTAACTGCGTCGTATGTGTCCCGTCGAAAAAATCAATGCGACATCAACGCTTCGAGTTAAGATTTACGGTCAGTTTTTAATTGCGTCACGTATCTTCACTCAAAACTCTGTACTCTTAACTTGCTAAAAAATTACAATTTTCTCGCTACTTCAATTTCTTCGTAAGCCTCGACAATATCACCGATTTTAATATCGTTGTAACGCTCGATGTTCAAACCACATTCAAAGCCTTTTCTAACTTCTTTTTGGTCGTCTTTAAAGCGTTTCAATGAGCCTAACTCGCCCGAGTGAACGACAATTCCGTCACGGATAATTCGAACTTTGGAAGTACGTTTGATAACACCGTCCAAGACGAAACAACCTGCAATTGTACCCACTTTGGTAATGTTGAATGTTTCTCTGATTTCTGCCGAACCTGTAATTTGTTCTTGAATATCAGGCGATAACATTCCTTCCATTGCCGATTTGATTTCTTCAATCGCTTTGTAGATAACCGAATACAGACGGATATCAATATTTTCATCTTCGGCTAATTTGCGTGATGCAGCCGTTGGTCGTACTTGGAAACCAATAATAATCGCATCAGATGCAGATGCCAAGTTCACGTCCGCTTCGGAAATCGCACCTACGCCTTTGTGGACAATACGGATAGCAATTTCTTCTGTTGACAAGTTCAATAACGAGTCGGATAACGCCTCGATAGAACCGTCCACGTCACCTTTGACAATCAAGTTCAATTCTTTGAAATCGCCAATTGCCAAACGACGACCGATTTCGTCTAATGTAATATGTTTGCTTGTTCGTAAACCTTGCTCTCTATGAAGTTGCTCACGTTTCGCAGCGATTGTACGTGCTTCTTTTTCATCGTCAAGAACATAGAATTTTTCCCCTGCACTTGGCGCACCACCGATACCCAAAATAGATACAGGCGTGGAAGGTGTTGCTTCTTTTAATTTATTACCTCTTTCATCGACCATCGCACGAACACGTCCAAAATAACGACCGACTAAAACCACATCGCCGACTTTCATTGTTCCTGCTTCGACAAGTAAGTTTGTAACATACCCTTTTCCTTTGTCAAGCGATGATTCGATAACTGTTCCCAACGCATTTTTGTTAGGATTAGCTTTTAAATCTAACAGATCAGCTTCCAAAATAACTTTGTCTAAAAGTTCTCTGATGTTCAAGCCTTTTTTCGCTGAAATTTCTTGACATTGGTATGGTCCACCCCACTCTTCCACCAAAATATTCATCGCAGATAACTGCTCTCTAATTCGGTCAGGGTTTGCACCATCTTTATCAATTTTGTTAATCGCAAAAACCATCGGAACGTTTGCCGCTTGTGCGTGGGCAATCGCTTCTTTGGTTTGTGGCATCACTTGGTCGTCTGCCGAAACGATGATAATTGCAACGTCTGTTACTTGCGCACCACGTGCACGCATCGCTGTAAACGCCTCGTGACCAGGTGTATCTAAGAACGTCAATTTACGTCCACTTTCCAAGGTTACGGAATATGCTCCGATGTGCTGCGTGATACCTCCTGCCTCGCTCATGGTAACATCAGCATTTCGGATTCTATCCAAAAGTGATGTTTTACCGTGGTCAACGTGACCCATTACGGTAATAATGGCTGGGCGTGTAAGTAAATCTTCGGGTTTATCTTCTACCAATGGAAGATTTTCAGTCAATTCCGCAGCAACAAAACTTGTTTCATAACCAAACTCGTCTGCGACAACTTGAATGGTTTCTGCGTCTAATCGTTGATTAATTGAAGCAAAAATTCCAAGTGTCATACATACCGAAATAACTTGTGTCGGTTGAACGTTCATCATTGTTGCCAACTCTGATACTGTTACAAATTCCGTCAACTTCAAGATTTTTTCTTCTCTTTCAGCTTCTAACATTTCTTGTTCCATACGGTGCGCCACGTTTGCACGTTTTTCACGACGTAATTTAGAACCTTTTGATTTAGAACCTTTTGAAGATAATCTTGCTAATGTATCCTTGATTTCTTTTTGAATATCTTTTTCAGAAGCTGGTTCAGGTTTCGGTGTTGCCTTAAAGTTACCACCTTTTTTATGCGGATTATTTCCTGCGTTATTATGTGGTCTTTGATTGTTTCCTGCGTTCGCATTTCCTTGATTTGCACCCGCATTTGGCGCATTAAAATCTTTTTTAATACGTTTACGCTTTTTCTTTAAATCGTTTGCTTTCGATGTTTGAGAAGAAGACGCTACTTTCTGTCTTTCAACAGGTAATTCCATTTTCCCAAGAACAGTCGGACCCGTCAATTTTTTTGTTTCGACACGAATTGTTTCGATAACTGGTGCAGGTTCTTTTACAGGTGGAGCTTTAGGCTCTTCTGTTTTTTGCACTACGACAGGCTCTTTTTTAACCTCTTTCGGTTTTTCTTGTTGTTGTGGTTTTTTTGGAGTTTCAGCAGGTTTTTTGTCCGCTTTCTTCTCTTCTTTTACCACTTTTTTCTTATCGGGTCTTGTTTTGGTGTTTATTTTATCCAAATCAATTTTACCCAATATATTTAACGTTGAATTTCCGTCTTGACCTTTCTGATCTTCTGATTGAACTGTTGGTTCAGTAACTTGCGGTGTGTCAACTTTTTTAATTTCTGGCTTAGTCAAAACGCCCGATTTGAGTGCCTCAATATCCAAATCGTCTTCTTCCTCGACAACTTTAACCTCTTCTTTCGGTTTGCTGTCTTCCAAACTAATTGTTTCGCGACGCTCTCTTTTCAAAGACGTTTGTTTAGTTTGCTCTTTAAGCGTTACGTCTGCAGCAAATTGCTGTTGAAGCATCTCAAATTGGTCTGCTTCAATCTTCGTGTTTGGATTACTATCAATAGTAATACCTTTCTCACTAAGAAAATCAACAATTCTAGGAACTGCAACATTTAATTCACGAGCTACTCTACTTAATCTATGCGTTTTTTCAGCCATATATACTTTTTACACCGCCATAACACAGCGGCAATTAAAATTAATTATCAAATTCGGAACGGAGTATTTTTTGAACCTCCACAATTGTTTCTTCTTCCAAATCTGTTCTGTTTACCAACTCTTCTATTGACATTTTCAAAACAGCTTTAGCCGTATCGCAACCAATTGCTTTTAATTCATCAATAATCCATCCGTCAATTTCATCAGCAAAGTCTTCTAAATCAACATCATCATCATCGTTGTCTGCGTCTCTGAATACGTCAATTTCGTAACCTGTTAATTTAGCTGCCAATTTAATGTTGTTACCACCTTTTCCGATCGCTAACGAAACTTGGTCTGCTTTCAAGGAAACTTTTGCTGTTTTTTCTTCCTCGTTTATTTCGATTTCCGTGATTTTTGCAGGAGCAAGTGCACGTTGAATTAACAAACTGTTATTCGTTGTGTAATTGATAACGTCAATGTTTTCGTTTCTTAATTCACGTACAATTCCATGAATACGTGAGCCTTTCATTCCGACACACGCACCAACAGGGTCAACTCTATCATCGTAAGATTCTACCGCCACTTTTGCTCTTTCACCTGGTTCACGAACGATTTTCTTAATCGTAATCAAGCCGTCAAAAATTTCGGGAACTTCCAATTCAAACAATCTTTCCAAAAATTCGGGTGCCGTACGTGACAACATAATCGTTGGACGAGCGTTGCGCATATCTACTTTTGACACAACCGCACGAACAGTTTCTCCTTTTTTGAAGAAATCAGACGGAATTTGGTCAACTTTTGGTAAAATTAATTCGTTACCATCATCGTCCAAAACCAACAATTCTTTTTTCCACACTTGGTAAACTTCGCCTGTGATAATTTCGCCGATAAGGTCTTTGTATGTTTTGTAAACATTGTCTTTTTCCAACTCTAACACTCTGGAAATCAAATTTTGACGAAGTGTTAAAATATTTCTACGTCCAAAGTCTGCAAACTTAAATTCTTCCGACACAAACTCGCCAACTTCAAAATCGGGTTCGATTTTAATAGCATCTGAATAAGCTATTTCCGTAAAGTCGTCTTCGACTTCGCCGTCCATAACAATTTCTTTGTTGATGAAAATCTGAACGTCGCCTTTATCTATGTTTACGATAACATCAATGTGTTCGTCCGTGTTGAACTTCTTTTTAAGCATAGCACGAAAAACGTCTTCTAATACACGTTGCATCGTTTGCTTGTCGATGTTCTTTAATTCCTTAAATTCTGAAAATGACTCTACTAATTCTAAGCTATTCATTGCTTTTATTTAAATTGTATAACAATCTTTACATCTTTCACAGTTGCCAAAGCCACTGTTTCTTCTTTATTTATTTTATTTTTTTTCTTACTTCCTTCGGGTTTTTCGACTACTTCATATTGAATGGTTAGTTCATCTCCCGTTGCCGCCAACAATGTCGCCTCTTGTTTTTTACCGTCTTTATATACAATTTGAATGGTGCGCCCGATATTTTTCTGAAATTGAAGTGCGTGTCGTAACGGTTTATCCAAACCTGCGGACGAAACATTTAGTTCAAAATCATTGTTTTCACGGTCTAAATTATGTTCAACATTACGTGAAACAGAAACGCACTCGTCAATCGAAACACCACCTGACATTTTATCTAACTCAATAGAAATGACATTGTTAGCTGAAATATTCAACTCCACAATGAACAACCCTGAGTTCAACTCCGTCATGCGCTCTTCGGCAAGTTTTCGTACTGTTTTTTTATCAATCATAAAATACCAAAAAAGGGGATTACAAAACCCCCTCATTCAAAATTGTGTTACAAAAGTAATACTTTTTACCGAATACACAAAATTATTTTTTATGTATTGCAATAAAAGTATCTTTTTGTTTGCTAACATTATTGTTATTTCGTCATTCAGAAACTGTTAAAAATCGTCTTCGTCAATCGTGAAATCGTTCATATCAGAATCGTCGTACTCTTCGCCGTCTTCGTCAAATTCAGGAGTTTCGTATCTTCCTTCGGTTGCTTTAGCAGGACGGAGAATGTTTGTTTTAGCCACGTTCAAGCGTATTTCCGTCCGAACAAAACCATCTTCTTGTGAATAGGCTTTGGCAAAAGGCGTTCCGATTAATTCGATGAGTGTTCCTTTTTTAAGAAAGTCCAAAATGCGCATATTCGCTCCTTCTTTTTTCCAAATGGTACAATTTACCCACGTGGTTTTGGTTTTTAATTCGCCATTTTTTTTGTCTTTCCAATTTTTATTGTGCGCTACGGGAAAATTAACCGCTAACACACCACGCTCCATTTGCTTTACAACTGCGTCCTTTCCAATGTTACCAATCAAGCGCGTTTCAAATACTGTTGCCATACTTTTTAAATTAGTTTTAGGTTTACTTTTTAACTTTTAATCAAGTAAAAATATACTTTTTTTTTATTGTGACAAGCATTAACGTTAAATTTTTTTAATGAATGGGGAATTTTGACATTAGGACTTTGCGATTTTAGGGCGTTAGGACGGTCATAATGTCGTAATATTCTACTATCCTAACGTCGAAAAAATCAATGCGACCGTCCCGTCTTCGAGTTTGGGATTTTCGATAAGCTAAAATCCGTTTTCGTCATAACGTCAAAAAAGTCTTTGGTCTTTAATCTTTTGTCTTCAGTCTGAAAAGTAAAGAAAAAACATCAAATCAGCCAAATATGGAATGTTTATGTAATTTTGTTGGTATATAAACGAATAAATTATATCATCAAACGTGCGCCAACTGAAACAACTTAATATTGAAAAAAGCATCAAGCAAGAAAAATTAATTTTCAAAGAAAGTTGGTTTGATAAATTTGATGCAATAACAGTATATTTGGTTTTTGGTTGGTTTGTAATTCTGCCTTTTCTTATGTTTTTTGACCCTTATCGCACTCAAGGTGAAATAGGGTATTACCTAATCTTCATCATGACATTTTTCGGAATTTATGTAATTTACAGAAAAGCGACTGAAAAACGATTAATCAACATACCAAACTCGAATGACCAAGAGCGAAATAGACAGTTGATAAATGAATATTGCCAAAGCGAAAAATTTAATAAATATAGAAATGCAACAAACATTATCATATATACTGAAGATGCTGATTTTAGCATTAATCCAAAATGGAAAACGTCATATATTTTCTTGTTTAAAAACAACACAGTTTTATTCACGGTTTTAAAAGAAAGATTTAAACTTAATTTACCAACTCTAACCAAACATTTATTTGTAAAAAGAGATTTAAAGAAAATATTAAACAAATAATTTTCGTTCAAAATCATCAATTATAAAATATATTTCTAAATTTGTTGCGTTAAATAGAAAAGTCACAACATTATGAGCGCATATAATTTCTTTTGGGCATTAGGAAACGGATTGGGAAATTTCCTTGCAATATTCTATGATTACGTAGCGAGATATTTCAATTATTTCTTGCTTTATTTTGGTTTTGCCGCTTTCATTTTTTGGATGTTTTGGCAAAAAAGACTTATTGATAAAGCAAAAAATGACCCTGATCAATTATTATAATTGAATAAAAATATTGATTAAAGCCGTCTTGTGACGGCTTTTTTTGTATCCGTTTTCATGACACGATAAAAATAAATAACATAATTGTCTTCTAAAACACATAAATGGTGCTCGAAATCAAACAGAAAAACAACTAACTTTGCCCCATGTCTGAAAACAAAAACAAACTCATCGTCATTCAAGGAGCAACAGCGTGCGGAAAAACGGCACTTGCGATTGCCTTGGCACAACATTTTCAGACGGAAATTATTTCTGCGGATTCACGGCAATTTTATTCCGAAATGACCATTGGAACGGCAAAACCGTCAGCGGAAGAATTACAAACAGTCAAACATCATTTTATCGGTTCGGAAACGATACACCATTTGGTAACAGCATCGGAATTTGAAACGAGAGGTTTGCGACTTTTGGACGAACTTTTTACCAAACACCATACAGTCGTTCTCGTTGGTGGCTCGGGAATGTTTATTGATGCACTTGTCAACGGCTTGGACGACGTGCCGACAGATGATAACATCAAAGAAGAATTAAACAAGCGGTTTGAGCGTGAAGGCTTGGAAAAGTTGGCACAAGAATTGGTTTCGCTCGATGCAAGTGCCGAAAATACGGTTGATTTAAAAAATCCTGTCCGTGTGATTCGTGCCTTGGAAGTAGTGTTAATTACTGGAAAACCTTTTAGTTCTTTTAAACGTCAACAACCTAAAAAACGTCCGTTTGAGGCGGTTCGCTTTGCGATAGATTTGCCAAGAGAAACGCTGTACGACCGCATCAATAAACGTGTGGATACGATGCTTGAGCAAGGTCTTTGGAATGAAGTTTTAACACTTTATCCACACAAAGAACTTCAAGCACTTCAAACAGTTGGTTATCAAGAGTTTTTTGAACATTTAGACGGCAAATTCAGTTTGGAAGAAGCAGTCGAATTGGTCAAGCGAAATTCACGCCGATACGCCAAACGCCAAATGACATGGTTACGACGAACACAAGATATTAACTGGCTTTCAGGTCAAAACACGCAAGAGCAAGTAAATGAAATTTTAGCCATATTGTCATGAAAATTCAATTAAATAACGTCGTTCCGTTACCTTTACAAGACCAACTTAATCCAACATCAACGTGTTGGAACACAACGGCTGAACTTGCCGAAAATCAACGTATTTTGGTGCAAGCGGTTTCGGGAAAAGGAAAATCAACTTTTGTCAACAGTATTTATGGTATTCGCAAGGATTTTTCAGGCGAAATTCTGCTAAACGGAACTTCCACAAAGTCAATTTCCATGGACGATTGGAGCGAAATCAGAGCCAAAAAAATAGCCGTTGTTTTTCAAGATTTACAGTTAATTCCGCACTTGACCGTTGCCGAAAATTTAGCGTTGAAAAACGATTTAACACACCACAAAACCGTGGACGAGCAAAAAGCGATGGTTCAACGTGTTGGATTGCTTGACAAATGGAATGTCGATTGCGGCATTTTGTCGTATGGACAACAACAACGCATTGCGATTGTTCGGGCATTATTGCAACCGTTTGAAGTCATTTTGTTAGACGAACCGTTTGCGCATTTGGACGAAGAAAATTCGCTCAATTGCTATCAATTAATTGCCGAAGAAGCACAAAAAAACAACGCAACGATTGTTTTAACAACACTCAACAACACTCAAATTGATTCGTTTGACCAACATTTGACCTTATGAAAATTTATTCCAAACTTTTCTTTTCGACAACGAACAAAACACAGTTAGTCGTTGCGAGCGTAGCAACTTTCGTTGGATTTTTGCTTTTATTAATCGGTGTAAATTACGTTTTTCAAATTTACAATTACCGTTCTCAAAATGAACTTTTGACCGACAATGTTTTTGTGGTGCAACGCAAAATTTCAAATGGCGGTGCAATTAAAATGCAAAAAACAGAATTTACCGAAAAAGACCAAAATTTTATTAAAAATCAGTCGTTTATCAACAATTTCCAACCCTTGACGACCAATAATTTCGATATGGATTTTCAGCTCTCGGACGAAAATATGCCGTATATGCGCACCGATATTTTCATTCAGAGCATTTTGCCCAATTTTTTGGACGTAAAAAACATTGACTGGACGTGGGACAGCACCAAAGCGTACGTTCCGATTATCATTCCGAAGGAATTTCTAATTATGATGAATTCGTTTATGAGCTCGAAGGATATGCCTCAAATTTCGGAAGAGTTAGCAAAGAAAATCAAGTTTAAATTCAACCTAAAAAAAGGCGACAAACGTGAAAGTATTGAATGTCGTGTGGTTGGTTTTACGAGCTTATTTTCAGCGGTTTTAGTTCCCGATGAGTTCATGCAATACGGAAGTTTGAACTACGGCACGGACAAAGAAAAAATTACGCAATTAATTTTATCGCACACAAAAGACGGTTTTGGTGATTTCAAGGCGTTTTTGAATGAAAATTTCTTGGAAACAAAAGCAACTGATTTGGTTATGAGTCAAATTAAAAGTATGACGATGATTTTATTTAATTTTATCGCTGTGCTGGCAGTTATTATCATCATTTTATCGTCCACAATTTTTTCGCAATACAGTCAATTAATGATTGAATCGAAGAAATATGAAATTCAAACCATGTTGCGTTTGGGTCATCGTGTTAAAAATATTTCGGGCGTTATCTTTCGTTATTTTACCAAAATAATTGTGGTTATCAATATTTTCACCTTACTGATTTTCATTGTTTTACTATTTTTACTGAATAGTTATTTTGAAAAATACGGCTTTGATTTTAAAAATTTAATGAACATCTATCCGTTTATCGTGCTTGGATTTATTAATTTTACGCTGCTTTATTTTATTCGGCGAAAAATTTCCGCTGTGATAAAGCGTTATAATTGATGTTTTAAACACAAAGCAACTTAAATTTATTTAAAAACGTTTATTGATAAAAATACAAATTATGAAAAAATTACTTTTAGCATTTGCTTTCGCCATTCCATTTATGGCTCAAAGTCAAAAGATTAGAATTAAAGTAGAGGGCGAAAAAGACACAACGGTTTTTCTTGTAAAATACTACGGTAACAAAACACTTTACGCTGACACAGCCGAAATGGTCAAAGGTGTTGTGACGTTTGACGGCTCGAAACAAAAAGCTGGAATGATGGGACTTTTGTTGTCGGGTCAACGTTTTTTTGAGTTTATTTACAACAATGCCGAAATTGATTTTGAAACCAAAGGCCCTGATTTTGTGGCAAACATGAAAGTTAAAAAATCGGACGAAAACCAATTGTTTTTGGACTACATCAACACGCTGAAAACCAATCGTGAGAAAAGCATGGCGATTATGGATAAAACTAAAAGTTTAGATAACAATTCCAATGAATACAAAGATTTGATGAAACAAATTGATGCGATTAACGAAGACGTAAAAACGTATCAGCATAAATTTGCGAAAGACAACAATTCAAAATTAGTTGGAAAAATCGTTGCTTTAACAACTGATGTTCACATTCCTGAACCGCCCAAAAATGCCAAAGGCGAAATTATAGACTCGAATTTTAGATATTTTTACTACCGTGACCATTTCTTTGACAACATCGACTTGAAAGACGACCGCTTGGTAAATACAGCGATGTTTCATCAAAAAATAGATTACTTTTTTGGCGATAAATTTTTGTTGCAACACCCCGACACCATTGCTTTTTACGCGATGAAAGTCTTAGACCAAATGGATTATCGTTCTGAAATGTTCAAATACACCTTGACGCAAATCATGATTAACGTAGAACAGTCTAAAATTATGGGTATGGACAAAGCGTTTATCTTGTTGGGCGACCGTTATTATTGCCAAATTGCACCCGACGGAAAAGCGTATGTTGATTGGATAAAAGAGGAAAAAATGAAAGACATTTGCGATAAAGTTAAAGTTGGTAAAAACTTAACCGTTGGCACAAAAGCGATTAACATTATTCTTCCCGATTCGACCGAAAAAGTATGGAAAGATTTCCATTCGATGAAAGCGGATTACGTTATTATCTACTTTTGGGAAGCATCATGCGGACATTGTAAAAAGGCAACACCGATGTTGAATAAACTTTACACCGAGAAGTTAAAAGCGAGAAATGTAGAGGTTTTTGCAGTTAGCAAAGCCATTGGCGACGAGTTTAAGTTGTGGAAAAAATTCTCTGCGGAACATAAATTAGCGTTTACCAACGTTGCATTGACAGATAGTATTTACAAAGCTGCCGTGAAAGATGCGAGCAAATTCATTCCGAAATACACGACCTTGGAATCGCTTAATTTTTCCGAAACCTACGATGTTTACTCAACACCAACGATTTATGTTGTAGATAAAGACAAAAAAATCATTGCTAAACGTTTAGGTTTAGACCAATTAGAAGATTATTTAGACCGTCTTCAAGGCGTTCCGAATGCCCCGAAGATTGTTCCGCACGATTACGAAAATCCGAAGAAAGATAAAGAAGAATAAAAAGAAAAAGCCCTGAAATTCAGGGCTTTTTCTTTTGTTTTAAAACTTTTTATAAAATCCCAAACCTTCTTCCACCAATTCGAAAGTAATTTCTTGGTCGTAAATGGCTTTTCCGATTGCGGTTAATAGAACGGATAACACTTTGTTGTCGTTGTTCTTTTTGTCGTTGAGCATAAAGTTCCACAGTTGCTGTGCTTGCACATTCTCCAAAGACGGAAGTGAAATTTTTTCGGTAATCGTTTCACAAATTTCAGCTAAAGTTGTTTCGTCCAACAGACCGAGTTTCCACGACCAAAAACTTTCGACCAAAATGCCCATGCCCACAGCAATACCATGATTGAGCGTTTCGTTATTTGCTAAAAACAAACTTTCGACAGCGTGACCGAATGTGTGTCCGAAATTCAAATTTTTACGGATGTTTTTTTCGTTGAAATCAGCGGTAACGATTGTGTTTTTAATTTCCAAGGAATGACAAATCCACTCTTCTTTGATGTAAAAAGCGTTAAAATCAATAGTTTTTAATTCTTCCCAATGGGCTTTGTCGGCAATTAAACCGTGTTTAAGCATTTCAAACCACCCTCCTATTTTGTCTTCTATGGGCAAAGTTTGCAAAAATACCGTGTCGATAAAAACAGCTTTCGGGTTGGAAAAAACACCAATCATATTTTTGAAATGTGCCAAATCAACGGCTGTTTTTCCACCGATAGAGGCATCAACCATCGCTAACAACGAAGTTGGAACGTGGATAAAATCAATTCCTCGTTTGTATAAAGACGAAATCAATCCGCCCATGTCGGTCACAACGCCACCACCCAAACAAATCGCAACGGCGTGTCGTGAAATTTGGTATTCCGCCAACGCCTCCCAAACGTGAATACACGTGTGAATGGTTTTATTTTCTTCGCCCGACGGTAAAACGATAACTTCGGCATCGTGCAAGTCATCAAAATTCGTCAATAAATACTCCAAACAATATTCGTGTGTGTTTTCATCGACAAAAATTATTTTTTGAGCATTTGTGTAGTTTTCAGACAAAACCATCTCAAAATCACCAAGTAAGGCAGATGACACGTGTACAGTATAGTTACCGCATTGTATTTGATGTTTATTTTGCTCCATTTTTTATCGTTATCAGCATACAAATATTAAAATAATATCGCTAAGTTTACCACATAATTTTAAAATCAGAAATATGCTTTCATTTGAAAATACGGAAATTGCCTTTAAAAGCAAGTCAGATAAAGCCTTAAAACAAGCCTATTTTCTTTTTAACATCATCAAAAGTCCGTCTTTGGTTAGTTTCGGAAAAAAAGCTACTATTTTCTCTTTAAATATCGGTTTACCTATCAAAGGAATTATTCGCAAGACGATTTTTAAGCAGTTTTGTGGTGGCGAAACGATTGATGATTGCGAAGAAAAAATTGCGGAATTACATCGTTTTGGCGTAGGAACGATTTTAGATTATTCCGTTGAGGGCAAAACCGAGGAAAAAGATTTTGAAGAAACAACCCAAGAAATTATCCGCACGGTTGAAAAAGCACATAACAACGAAGCTATTCCGTTTGCGGTTTTCAAAGTGACAGGCATTGCACGTTTTGATTTACTTGAAAAAATCAATGAAATTAATTCAGCACTAAATGACAGCGAAAAAGTCGAATTTCAAGGTTTGTTGGAACGTGTTGACCGTATTTGTAAGCGTGCTTTTGAGTTGAATGTTCCCTTATTTATTGATGCAGAAGATTATTCGGTGCAAGATGCGATTGACCGCATTGCCGTTTCGATGATGGCAAAATACAACCAAAACCGAGCGATTGTCTATAATACAGCGCAAATGTATCGCCACGACCGCATCGCCTATTTGACAAAATGTGTGGAGCAAGCACGCATCGGAGGATATCATTACGGAATAAAACTTGTGCGTGGTGCATACATGGAAAAAGAACGTGAAAGAGCTGAAAAAATGAGCTATCCATCACCGATACAACCAAACAAAGCGGCGAGCGACAACGATTATAATGCATCACTTGAGTTGTGTTTGAAAAACATCGACATCATGGCAATTTGCGCAGGAACACATAACGAGGAAAGTTCGCTTTATTTGGTCAAAAAAATGGAAGAATTAGGACTGGACAAAAAAGATAAGCGTATTTATTTTGCGCAACTTTTAGGTATGAGCGACCATATTTCGTTTAATTTAGCCAATGCAGGTTACAATGTTGCCAAATATGTTCCGTATGGGCCAATTAAGGAAGTGATGCCGTATTTATTGCGTAGAGCTGAGGAAAACACATCTGTTGCAGGGCAAACAGGACGAGAATTAACACTCATAAAAAAGGAACGAACACGTAGAAAAATTTAATTTTTGAAAAAAGTTTTTAGAAATAGATTTTATTTCAAATTAAATGCGTAATATTGCAGTCCGAAATTCGGAATAAAAATAAGAGAAGAAATATAATTAGTCATGAATATTATTAACGAAATCGCAAAAGAATTAGTTCCTGTAAAAGATTTTCCTGATTTTAGAGCAGGAGATACTGTTACTGTTTCTTACAAAATCGTAGAGGACAAAAAAGAACGTATTCAGCATTTTTCAGGTGTTATTTTACAACGCCGTGGTTCAGGAGTTACAGAAACTTTTACTATTCGTAAAATGTCAGGTAACATCGGAGTAGAGAGAATTTTCCCTATTTCATCGCCTTTCATCGAGTCTATCACTGTTACGAAAAGAGGTAAAGTTCGTAGAGCAAGAATTTTCTACTTCCGTGAACTTACAGGTAAAGCTGCTCGTATCAAAGAGCGTAGAGTATTCGCAAAATAAGCAAAGATTAGTTTTTTCATATAGCGAGAACCGTCCCCAAAAAGGACGGTTTTTTTTATTTGTGAACGTTATATATTAGGACGTTATGATGTTATGACATTAAGATTTTACGACACTCTGTCATAAAGTCTTTGAGCGAAGCGGTCTTTCGTCTTACAGCGAAGCGGGTCTTATATCTAAAGAATAGCCATTAACCACCCCAACAAAATAATATCAATCACCAAAATGATGAGAATTGTTTTCCAACGGGTGCTTTTTGGCTTTGGCGTTTCAAAAGGCTCGATTTTTGGTTTTTCGGTTTGTTCTTTTGTTGTAGTTGATTGTGATTTTGTAGGTTCGATTTGAGGTTTGGGCGTTTCTTTTGGTTCAATTAAAGGTAAGGTTTGGTTGACAAACAACTGTTCCCAATCGTATTGATTTTTTCCAATTTTTAGTCTGTCGCCTGCTTTGAGAACGGCTACTTCTTGAATTTTATGTCCGTTGATAAATGTGCCGTGTACCGAATTAAGGTCGTTGGCAAAAATATTCCCTTTAAAATCTTTGAAAATCTGCAAATGAAAAGGGTCTGCCTCGCCCAACTGAATTTTATTATCCTTGTCTGAGCCAATCGTAAAACTATTTTCATCCGCTTTCTGAATAATCGCCTGCCAATTTAACGCAAAAGCATTGGCAACTTTTACCTCATCTCGGATAGCCAACTGAATGGCATCGTCCATACGTTTGTCATTAACATAAGTGCCGTGTTCAGACTTCAAATCGGTCAAATAAATATTCCCCTCAACATCTCTGAACAGTTCTAAATGGAAGTCACTCACACGCTTGTCGTCAATGCAAACATCGTTTAACGGACTTTTTCCAACTTTAATTAATAAAAAACTCATGGTTGTTTTTCTTTTCTCGACCAAAATTAAAGTAAATTTTAGTTTAACAACCGCTTTTCAATTTGAATTATGCGCAATGGGTTGTGAATTAAGAATAAATTGTAACTTCGTGCGTTATCTAAAACAAAAACGATTATGAAAAAGATTTTGGGATTTTTCGTTATGGCAACGCTCGGGTTAGCAAGTTGCCGTAACAACGTAGCAACGTCCGATGATTTGAATGAAACGTCAAATGAAGTAGCGTTCGATGTAAAAGCAGAAGTTGCAAAAATGAATGAGGCTTTGAAACAGTATGACGAGCCCTCGCAATTTTTTAAGGTGTCGGCAAACAAGCCTGCAAAGGTCAAGGGTAAACAAGGAACGATTATTTCGGTCAACCCTGCCAATCTTGAAACCGAAAACGGAAAGCCACTTGGGAAAAACATTGACGTAGAGTTAAAAGAGTTGACCAATCAGCAACAACTTTTACGTGCCAATGCACAAACCGTTTCCAATGGACAATTACTTGTTTCGGGCGGTGCGTACTTTATCAATATGACTTCGGACGGAAACCAACTCAAACTGAAAAGTGGTAAAACGCTATCCGTTGAATTTCCGAAAATTACATCAGAGGAAATGTATTTGTTTTATGGTAAACGTGATTCACTGGGACAAATGAATTGGGGAAAAGTTGACCAAAAGTTTGAAAATAAGCCTGAACAAGTAGTTACAAATGCTCCAGTAGAATCAAAACCACCGAGACTAACGTTAGAAGTGAATGACGTAGATGCTGTTTTTGACTATGTCGATGAAGGAAATGAAAAACCTCTTTCAAAAGCGGATAAGAAAAAAATTGAAAATCAAAAAAAGGCAGAAGAAAAAGTTTATCAAGCTATAGAGTTGCAACAATTCGGGTGGATTAATTGCGACCGATTTTATAATGTTCCAAACAAAACCAATTTATACTACACTTTTAACGATAGCATTGGAATTGCGAATGTTTATCTTGTATTCAAAGATATAAACAGCATCATGAATAATTGTTATTATTCGTCTTTTGAGAAAAAATCTTTTAACGATATTCCGATTGATGCAAAAACACAGCTCATTGCCGTTGCCGTCAAAAATGGAAAAACTTATACCTACAAATCAGATTTAACCATTAAAGCCAACGAAAAAATTCAAATAAATTTAAAAGAAACAACAGCGGAAGACGTTGCGAAGTTATTTCAATAACAAAATGAAAAAAGGGCAAAAATTTAATTTTGCCCTTTTTTATAATTCTTAAAATTATTTCTAAATCAAACCGCCTCTATTGAAAAGGCATAGCTTTCCATAATTTGGTTTGCCAAAAGTTTTTTACAAGCAGTATCCACTAATTCTTTTGCTTGCGTTTCATTGTCTGCCTCGACAAACAAACGAATATGACGACCTACACGCACATTCGTAATTTGTGACAAACCAATATTTCCCATACTGTTACTAACTGCTTTTCCTTGAGGGTCTAACAATGCGTCCAAAGGCATTACGTCGATTTCTGCTTTAAATTTCATGCTTTTATTTTTTTACAAAGTTATGTTCTATTATTGAAAAAACAAGGTATAACACAATAATAATTGGAATTGCTAAGAATTTTAAGGCGATTAAGGCGATTAATGTTGCGCTTAAAAACAAATAACGCACCTTATTTTCGGCAAAAGAAAACGTTTTAAATTTGAGTGAAAACAACGGTAATTCAGAAATTAAAAGATAACTAAACACCACAATACAGCCGATTGCTACATATCTATTTAAAAAGAATTTAGCGAATAATTGCGCTGTGTATGTATCTTGATTGCTAAAAAACAATATCGGGAAAATCATAAAAAACAAAGTATTTGCAGGTGTCGGCAAACCAATAAATGAAGTCGTTTGACGTGTGTCAAGATTGAATTTTGCCAAACGAAACATCGAAAAAACAGGAATTAACAAGGCTAAAAAAGGCAGGTAATTGAATGTTTTATATTGCCAAATTTCTTGAACCCACTGCCTAAAACCCATTCTTGTTTCCTCGCCTAAAAAATAATCATATTCAGCTATGCTATATCCACGTAAATCATAAATAAGGAAATTAGGCAACAATACCAACATCCACATTCCAGGGGCTACGCCAAACGAAACAATGTCTGCCAACGAGTCTAATTGTTTACCTAATTCGCCTTGTTGTTTGAGCAAGCGTGCGACAAATCCGTCAAGATAATCGAACAATAACGAACCAAAAATCGGGTAAATGGCGTATTCTATCAATCCTGTCAATGACATAGCAATAGATAACAATCCGCAAACTAAATTGAGTGCTGTTAATATGTTGGGTATGTTGAACATTTGTTTTTTTTGATGTAAATATAAGGTGTTTTTTTCTTTGGGCAGATTTTAATCTGACCTTTTTTATAACAGGGAATAAATCCCTGCTATAAAAAAAGAGTTACAAACAATGAAAAGGCTGTCTAAAATTTTAGACAGCCTTTTCATTTACACACAGATTTAAACATTACATTTCTTCAAACAATGCTTGGAAGAAACGTAAATATCTTGGTTCATACGTCATTTTTAGACCTTTCGCATTTTTACGGTTTTCGTAAACTTCTGCTACGGAATAAGCCACTACGTCCAAGTGTGCTTGTGTGTAAACACGTCTTGGAATAGTCAAACGTACGAGTTCTAATTTTGGAGCGTGTTCTTTGCCTGTTTCTACGTCACGCCCTGCCGAAACAATTCCTCTTTCCATACCTCGAACACCTGAATTTATGTATAAATTCGCTGCCAAAGCTTGCGCAGGATATTGTGTTTGTGGAATGTGTTCATAGAATTTACGAGCATCTAAGAAAATCGCATGACCGCCAAACGGCTTAACCATAGGAATATCGTATTCGTCCAAAAGATTGCCCAAATACGCCACTTGTCGGATACGTGCTGCCATGTGGTCGTCTTGAACAGCTTCTTCCATACCTCTTGCCATGGCTTCTAAGTCACGTCCTGCCAAACCTCCGTAGGTGTGAAGCCCCTCGTAAACAACAACCATATTGCGCAATTCTTCAAACAAATCACGGTCGTTTACTGCCACAAAACCACCGATATTGACCAATAAGTCTTTTTTTCCGCTCATGGTTGCTGCATCGGAATAAGAGGCAAATTCTTTCAAAATTTCGGCAACGGATTTATTAGCATAGCCTTCTTCTCGCTGTTGAATGAACCACGCATTTTCCATAGCACGTGTGGCATCTAACACGACTTTAATTCCGTTTTTATGTGCCAACTCGCTGACTTCCTTGATATTCTGCATCGAAACAGGTTGTCCGCCTGCCATGTTTACGGTTGCGCCAACAGTAATGTACGCAATGTTTTCGCCACCAACTTTTTTGATTAAATCTTCAAATTTATTCAGGCAAACATTTCCTTTAAATTGATGATCTGAATTTGGGTCGTGTGCCTCGTCAATGATGACATCAACGAACGTTCCACCTGCCAATTCTTGGTGCAAACGTGTGGTTGTGAAATACATATTACCAGGTACGTATTGTCCTTTTTTAATCAAGCATTGCGAAAGCATATTTTCAGCACCACGCCCTTGATGTGTCGGCACTAAATAGTTGTAACCGTAGTATTTGCGGACATTGTCTTCCAAGTGGTAATAATTTGCACTGCCTGCATAAGCCTCGTCGCCCATCATCATTCCTGCCCATTGGTAATCACTCATAGCGTTTGTTCCGCTGTCGGTCAACAGGTCGATGTAAACGTTTTCAGATTTTAATAAAAAAGTATTGTATCCTGCTTCTTTGATGTGTTTTTCACGTTCTTCACGTGTGGTCATTTTTAAAGGTTCAACCGTTTTGATTTTATACGGTTCTGCCCAAGGTTTTTGTTTAAATCGCATATCGTTCATTTTTACTTTGGACAAAAGTAGCCGTTCAATGATGTGTAGAATATGACTCAAATCATAAGAAAGAGGCTCAAATGTGAGAATATAGTTAAAAGACGTTAGGACTTTACGACATTAGGACAGACGAAAGACAAAAGACATTAGACGGATTTTCGTGAAACCACATTTTTGATTTTACGATTTTAGGACATTATGACGTTAGGACGGACAAAAGACCGAAGACAGATTTTTGTGAAGTGACATTTTTCATTTTCAATTCTTTGCAGTTAATCAAACTAAAACCGTCGTAAAGTCCTAACGTCAAAAAACCATTCACAACAAATATTTACCACTCGACATTTCTTTGGATTGCCGAAAGCAACAATTTTGTTATTTTTACATTCGCAAAAAAATAATTTATTAGTAATATGAAGAAAATCATCAGTTCATTCGTTTTTATGGCAGGTTTCTCAACATTATTTGCGCAAAAGCCAATACAATATGTTGAATATGACCTTCCAAACGGATTACACGTAATTTTACACGAAGACCACGACAACCCATTGACGGTTGTGTCTGTGATGTATCATGTTGGTTCTCAAAATGAGAATACAGACAAAACAGGATTTGCCCACTTTTTTGAACACCTACTTTTTGAAGGTTCTCAAAACATTGACCGTGGGGAATACGCTAAGTTAGTTGAGAAAAACGGTGGTGCTTTAAATGCAAACACATCGCCTGACAGAACGTATTATTTTGAAATTTTGCCGTCAAATCAAACAGAACTTGGCTTGTGGTTAGAAGCAGAACGTATGTTGCACGCTAAGGTAGATAACGAAGGGATTGAAACACAACGTAATGTCGTGAAAGAAGAAAGACGTTTGCGTTTTGACAACCAACCTTACGGAACGTTTATCGAAGAGGCGTTTCAAAATTTATATGCAGGTACGCAGTACGGTTGGTCTGTTATCGGAAGCATGGAACACTTGTCGAATGCACAAGAAGATGATTACGTAAATTTCTACCAAACGTTTTACGTGCCATCAAATGCGACGTTATCTATTGCAGGCGATATCGACATCAAAAAAACAAAAGAATGGATTGCCAAATATTACGGTTCAATTCCAAGTGGACAAGCGATTAACTTGTACCGTAACTTCTTGCGTTTAGATGATGCTAAATTCAAAGAACAATACGGCGTTGAGAAAAATATTTTCGATTCAAAAGATTTCTTTGCTTCTAAAAATGCAGAGGCGAAAAAAATGATTGCGAAATACAGTGCTATGCCAACAATCATCAATCGTCCTGCGAAAAATGATGCGAAGTTGCCAAAAGCAATCGAAAAAACAGTTTATGATAACGTTGACTTACCAGGTCTTTTTATGGTTTATAAATTGCCAAACGAAAATCACGCTGATGCACCTGCATTAGAAATGATGAATACCGTGTTGGCTGGTTCTGAAAGTTCACGTATCTACAAACAATTAGTAGAGAAAAAACAATTAGCGACAGCTGCTTTCTCATTTCCGTATATGTTAGAAAATGCAGGAATGGACATTATCGCTGCTATTGGTGCTAAAGGAAAAACAGTAGAAGAAGCACAAGCTGCAATCGAAGAAGAAATCGAGCGTACGCAACGTGAGTTAATCTCTGATGAGGAGTTGGAAAAAGTGAAAAACAAAATCGAAAAGCAAATTATCGAACGCCTTGGAAGTATTCAAAGTAAAGCTGAAATATTAGCACAAAGTTATGTGTATCAAGGTTCTACGGCTTTAGTGAATACAGAGTTAGAGAAATACATGAAGGTTACTAAAGAAGATATTCAACGTGTTGCACGAGAATATTTGACAAAAGATAACCGTGTGATTTTAAAATATTTACCAAAACAAAATTAAGCGAACGACCATGAAAAAAATATTTTTAGTACTTGCTATTGCAGGAATTAGCACGTTGTCATTCGGTCAGTTAGACCGCTCAGTACGTCCGAAAGCAGGGGCAGCGCCCGAACTGCAAATTAAAGACCCACAAGTTTTTACCTTGAGTAACGGTTTGAAAGTTATTCTTTCTGAAAACCACAAATTACCAACCGTTGCCGTTTATTATAACTCGCCAAGCGAATTAGCATTGGAGGGCGAAAAAGCAGGAACGTCAAAAATGATGGGCGAATTGATTTTAGCAGGAACAGCAAGCCGAACAAAAGACCAATTTGATAATGAAAAAGACTTTATCGGTCTTTCGATTTTTTCAAGTGCGAAACAACTATACATTCAGACGTTGAAAAAACACTTGCCGAAAGCAACAGATTTATTCAAAGATGCTTTGTTTAATGCGAGTTTCCCACAATCGGAGATTGACCGTGTGAAAACAAAATACGACTCTGATTTGTTGGCAGGAAAATCAAACCCGACATTCATTGGGTCAAACGTTATGAAAAAGTTGATGTATGGAGACAAACACCCACAAGGCGAAATCTTGACGGAAGTAACGTTGAAAAACATCACACGTGACGACATCGTTGCAGCGTACAAACGTATGTACACACCAACAGAAGGTTATTTGACAATCGTTGGCGACATGACCTTAGCGGAAGCAAAAAAATACGCAGAAGATAATTTTAGCTCTTGGAAAGGTGTTGCGCCTTACGCTCAAAAGTTTGATTTACCAAAAAGCACACAAGGAAATCGTGTGATTTTCATCAACAAAAAAGGAGCAGTTCAATCTAAAATTTACGTTGCATTTCCGTTAGACATTCAAAAAGGCGATGTGAACGATTTGCCGTTTAACGTTACCAACCAAATTTTGGGTGGTTCGGGTTTTGGAACTCGTTTTATGCAAAACTTACGTGAAGATAAAGCCTACACCTATGGTGCGTATTCACAGTATTCTACAAACGAATACGGTAGTTATTTTGCTGCGTCGGGCGATTTCAGAAATGCCGTTACAGACAGCGCCATTACACAGTTTGTTTATGAGTTGACTCGCATTACAGAAGGAAAAGTTACAGCGGACGAATTGGCACAAACCAAAGCCATGATGACAGGTCGTTTTGCACGTTCGTTGCAAGATGCTGAAACGTATGCTGACTTTGCATACAACATTTTCAAATACAACTTGCCTGCGGATTATTACAAAACGTATTTGCAAAAATTAGAGGCAATTTCGGAAGATGATGTGTTGGCAATTTCTAAAAAATTCATCAACCCTAAGAATTTGTTTATCATCGTTGTAGGTAACGAAGAAGTTTTGGATAAACTAAAGCAATTTGACGCAGACGGAAACATCGAAAAATTAGATGCTTACGGCGATCCTGTGAAAGATTTGCGCCCTGCGGATATTACCAAAGAACAGTTGATTGAAAAATACATTTTGTTGAATACCAACGCAAAAAACATTGCAGAGGCAAAAGCAAAATTGAAAAAAATCAAATCTGTAGAGCAAACGATTGAGGTTTCAACACCACAAATTCCGATGCCGTTGACCATGAAACAATATTTCCAAGCACCAAACAAATCAGCCATGTCGATTGAAGTACAAGGAATGATGGTTCAACGCCAATATTTTGACGGAAAAACAGGTGGTCAATTTGTGATGCAACAAGGAAATAAAGATTTAACAGCGGAAGAAATCAGCGAAAAACAAAAAAATACAGGTTTGTTTGACGAGTTGAATTATGCCACTTTAGGTACAAATTACGAATTACAAGGTATTGAAAACCAAAACGGCGTGGACTATTACGTTGTTTATCGTAAAAAAGAAAAAAGTGAGTCGTATGATTATTACACGATGGACGGACAAAAGTCAAAAACTGTTACCATTGCGACGATGAAAGATGACAAAGATGAAGAAAAAACAACGGAAGTCACAAACACGTATGCTGATTACAAAGATGTTAACGGTATCAAATTCCCACACAAAACCAATATGATTATGGGCGAGATGGGAATGAATGGCGAAGTGAAAGAAATCAAAGTCAATGGAAAAATAGATGCGAAAGTGTTTAAAAAATAATTGACGTTTTAATACATTGAGTCAACTTGAAAAAGTTAAATTGATTAAGCCGATGGAGATTTTTCTTCATCGGTTTTTTTATGTAAAAAGTTAAAGGAATTTTTAATCTGAGGTCAATTGTAAAATTAATATTCGGATTTACATACATTTATTCCGCTAATTCAAATATATTTGCCCTATGAGTAAATCAAAACGAATAATATTTATTGATTTTATGCGTGTTTTAGCCTTGTTGCTGATGATTGAAGGACACACGACATACGATTTTTTAGACCTTGCCATTCGTGACGGAAGTAGTACGGGAATTCAAATTTGGACAAATATCCGAGGTTATACCGCTCCGTTTTTCTTAATGGTTTCGGGTGCTGTTTTTGCGTATCTTTTGTTGAGTCAAGAAAAAGAAAATGGCTCAAATCCACGCATTAAAGCAGGAACAAGACGTGTTATTACGCTTTTCTTTTGGGGTTATTTACTCAATTTTCCGTTGTACATTATCGGAAAAATATTTACCGCAGACGGTTGGGATAGATTTATGAATATCCGCATTGGTGAAACGTTGTTAACGATATTTTTTATTGCAATTGCGCTGTATATCTACAATTCGCTACAATCGGACGATGATGAAAAAGAGGCAGAACGAGCGTTTATGAAACACTTGTTAAAACGCAAAGGAAGTAACATTATTCAGAAAGCACGCCTTGTTAATCGTCGTTTTATGCGGAATGAAATGCGTAAAAAAAGGTTGTTTTCATCATTTTTCTATGCTGTTTTAATTAGTATTCTGTATCTCATTATGACATCTTTAATGACGCTTGACGAGAAGACAAAAGCCTTGCGTTCAGACGTGTTACACATTATCGGCGTTGGTTTGTTGACCGTGATGTTGGTGTATTATTTGGCAACACGCTTTGCTCCGAAGAATAAGAGAAAAATAATGGGAGTGGTATATTTTGCTTTATTACTTGTTGCTGTGGGATTGTATCCGCTGTTAAATAAAGTTGATTTCTCAAATTTACCTTTATTTATCTCTGCTTATTTGAATAATTATGGCACAAAATCCATGTTTACGCTTTCGCCTTGGTTGGCATATATTTTCGCAGGTGGTTTAATGGGAATTTGGTTGGATTATGAAATGAGAAAAGGGTTTACAGAATTTAAAATTGGGCTTAAATTACTGTTGGCAGGTCTTACGCTAACCACATTGGCAAATTTAGGCAATCGCTTTGAAATTTATTATTATGGCAAAAGTTATTACTGGTATGACAGCCCAAATTTAGTGTATTACCGCATGGGCGTTGTATTGCTTGTAGGTTCAGTCATGGCGTTTATTAGTATTTACATCAAAGATTTACCTAAATTTTTAAAGCAGATGGCTCGCAATACACTTTGGCTTTATGTAGGGCATTTGGTTATTATTTATCAAATTGTCAAGCCGATTATTGGCTATCAAACACGTTTTAGCTTGCCGATTGTGTTGATTTTTGTTGCTATTATGTACGTTTTGATGTATTTGCAAACACGTATTATCATCTATGTGAAAGACGAAAATGGCGGTTATATTGCCTTATTTAAAAAGTGGTTTTTGAAAGATAAAAATCGCTCTATTCAACCTTAATCAGTTTGCCGTTTCCTGCTTTTACGTTAAAATCTAAATAACCAGGTGTGCCTTTGTAATAAACATTTCCGTTGCTCCAAATTTCTCCTGTAAGTGCGATGTTGTCAGCGTTGACGTAAATAGATTGACTTGTCGCCGAACGAATAAAAGTAGCTTGCGAAATGTTTAAATCAAAAAGATTAAGAGCAGTTGCATACGTGATATTTGCGTTACAGAATTGCGTTTTACCTGTGTACGTGATGTCTGTAAACCCATAACGAGCGTAGGTATTGATAGAGTCAACATCAACATTTAACCGAATTGATGATGCTCCGTCTGCAATTTCTACCTTCAAAAAAGGAACTTTGATAACGCCTCTTGAAACAATGGAATCACCCGAATTTACTTCGATGGCAGCTAATTTTGAAAAATGAAATTCGACAGAAATAGGGGAGTTCATCTTGCGTAGAAATTTGCATTTATTTTTGTTGGAAACGTGTAAAACAGAATCGTTGTCGTATTCAAACGCAATGTGATTAATTAAATTTTTGCCTCCACGAACAACAATTATGTCTAAAGAATCTTGAATAAAGACATATTTAATTTTTGATTTTAGATAAAGATTATCCATTTTCAAACCTTTAATTTCCAAAGCAGATTCCTCACCAATAGACTTAAAGCACGTGCGGTCTTCTTCCTTTTTGCAAGAAAAAAACATTCCCAACCCAAGGAATAACAAGGCGATATTAAAACGTGTAACCAATTCCATATTCAATATAATCTGCTTTTGCCCAATGTGATTTTAATCCAATTGTTGCCAATAAATGCTTGTTTATCTGATACTTAAAACCTAATCGGGTGTAAAATCTTCCGTCTGGATTAAACTTGTCGTAAACATAAGCTCCCAAACCAACGTGTATTCTTAATCTGTTGATATACAGATTATAAGCCCCCATTATTCCTGCTTGTGTAACATTCCATTTGTTGGCATCGACCAAACTAGGATTGCTCAACGTAGAAGGTTTATAAAAGCCGTCCGCATATAATTCTATGCCTGATTTAGGCGTAAATCTTTTTGTCGCAATAAATGAAAGATTTCCAACTGGAAAAAGTTTGCCATGAATAGGATAAACCTCTTTAAAACTAAGCACCCCTGTGATATTAAACTTCCATTTTTTGTCAATATTTAATTGATGTTCTTTTGTGTTAAATTCAACGTTTTTAAACTGATAACCTACACCAATGGAGGTATAAATTAAATTTACACCCAAATTAGGCACACGAGATGCTCCGTTGCTATTGTGTGTTAAATCAAATCCAAGAACAAAATTCAGATTGTTTTTAAAATAATAGCGGTATTTCAAGCCCAAGTTAATCAAGGCATTAATATGCGTGCTTATGGCAACGTCTTTCGGGTTTTTAACAGGATCGTAAATCTTTGTAAAATAACTCAAACCCACGCCAACGTTGCCTGAAAGTTCATTATTTTTGATATTAAAAAATGGAAAATCACCAAAGGCAACCGCACCAAACATATTGCCTAAAATACGGTCATTTCCAACGGTTGAACCAATTAATTTAATACCATATTTGGGGTAATTGTACAGCTGGTGATACGTACTTTTTCCGTTTGTCTGATAATAAATCGAAATTTCCGCTCCTAAGGCATGGCTTTCAGGAATATGTGACATTAAACCACGGTGTGCAATGATAATTCCTGCCCGATGTTGCGCCTCGATACCAAGGTAATTGTTTCCTTGTGAAAACGCTGAAAAAGATAAAGCCACAAAACAGATTAGAAAAAGGATTTTCATGGTGCAAATATAAGTAAATTAAGAGTGATGAGTGCAGAGTTAAGATATTTGTCATTAGGCAGACGGCGTTAAAGCCGTCTATTTTGAATACATTAAAAAGAAACATTTCCAAAAATAGATGAAATACGAGGCGTTGAGAATGAGGTAAAAGGAATGTACAACAAGTACATGACTTTTGCCGAAATTTGATAACAACGAAGTAGTTAGCTATTTTTGGAAATGTTTCACATAAAAAAAGCCTTCCAAAATCTGAAAGGCTTTACGTGGGAACGGGCGGGATCGAACCGCCGACACAAGGATTTTCAGTCCTTTGCTCTACCGACTGA
>DAOMPZ010000014.1:0-26189 GCA_035445045.1 Crocinitomicaceae bacterium
GGAATTTGTAGCGATTGGGTTTGAATTTATCCAATTTAATGTCGTTCCAAAGTTGCGTTAACAAACTACGGTTCGATGCTTTGTCGGCTTTTAACACTACTTTTTGCCCTAAAAGTTTGCCTCCTGCGTAAATAAAATCGCCTTTGGATTTATAAATCGGCGTGGATTCGCCTGTTACGAAACTGTAATCAATTTTTGCTTTTTCACTTTCCAAAATACTATCACACGAATAACTTCTTCGTTACGGATTAACAAATGTTCGCCTGCTTTGATTTTTTCAATTTCAGCAATTTCCTCCGTATTATCCTTAATTCTTGTCACGGCAACAGGAAAATAAGACGTGTAATCTCGCTCAAACGAAAGTGATTTGTACGTGCGATTTTGAAACCATTTTCCAATTAAAAGAAAGAAAATAAACCCAGCGAACGAATCCATGTAACCAGGGCCTTGATTGGTAAAAATGGCATACGAACTTTGAAAATAAAGTGCGATAATTCCGAGTGTAATTGGCACATCTAAATTTAGATTTTTACTGCGAATAGATTTATAGGCAGAAATAAAATAATCACGAGCCGAGAAAAGCAACACAGGAATTGAAATCGCAAAAGATAAATAAGACGTAAAGTTTCGGTAGCCTTCGTCCGTGTCGCCCATGCCCAAATATTCGGGAAAACTCCACAGCATAATACTACCAAATGCAAAGGCTGCAACGCCTAATTTATACAGGAATATTTTGTCTAATTTTTTGGTTTGTTCGGTGCGATTTCCGAAGTTAGGTGCATAACCGATTTTGTTTAAAAAGGTAGCTAATTCCGATAATTTTAATTCATTTTTGCGAAAAGTAATCAAAGCCTCTCGCTTGACAAATGCCACTTGACACGCTGTAACGGCAGGTAAAATTCGGGGTAAATTCTCTAACAAATAGATACAACTTGAACAATGAATTTCGGGTAAAAAGAGTGTTATTTTGACAAAGGTATCATCTTCAAAGTCGATGAATTTTTGGCGAATTTCGGGAACTTCCAAAAAGTCGTATTTGTGTTCCTGCACATTTTTGGGGCGCACACCTGACCGTTCTTCCAAGGCATAAAACGCATCCATTTGATTGTCGGTCAAAAGTTGATAAACCATTTGACAGCCGTTGCAACAGAACGTTTTATTTTTATAAACGTATGTATTACGGTTCAAAACTTCATCGCCACAATGGTCGCAGTAAACTGGTTCTTTCATCTTTTTTAAGCAAAATTCCTTGCAAAGGAACGCAAAAAGAAATGTTTAAAAAATGACTTTTGTCATGTTTGGGAAATTGAATTAACCGCAGAGGACGCAAAGGAGGCGCAAGGGTCGCAAAGAATTGAAAAATAGGCTTCACGAAAAACCTAAGAGCGAAGACGGAACAGCTTCCTCCTTGGGAGGAGGAGTGAGGAGGAGGACTTACGAAATTTTATTACAAACTAATTATATTGTTGATTATCAGTTAAATACAATTATCCTCCCCTCGCCCCCTCCGTGAGGGGGGAATTAAATCCGTCTTTATTCTACTGGTTCAAAATGCGCTGTAAAGTGTCTTAAAAACGGTGGTTCTTGTGTGATTTTATATCCTTTTGCGCTTTCTTTTTCTTTTAAAATTTCTTCAAACGTTTCGATTACATATTCGATGTGGCTTTGTGTGTAAACACGTCTTGGAATGGCTAAACGCACTAATTCCATAGGTGCAGGAATCAAATCTCCGTTTTCATCGTATTTACCAAACATAACCGACCCGATTTCTACGGTGCGAATACCTGCTTTTAAGTACAACTCGCAGGCAAGTGCTTGCCCTGGGTATTCATTGACCGGAATGTGACTGTACAAGCGTTTTGCATCGACATACACCGCATGACCACCGATTGGCATCATCACAGGAACGCCCATTTTGTGTAAATGTTCACCCAAATAAGCCGTGCTTTTGATACGGTATTCCAAGTATGCAGGTTCAAAAACTTCTTTCAAACCAATTGCCAACGCTTCCATATCTCTCCCCGACAAACCGCCGTACGTGGCAAAACCCTCGCTGATGATTAATAAATTGGTGCAAGCTGTTGCAAGTGCGCTATCACGCAATGCCAAGAAACCACCCATGTTGATTAACGCATCTTTTTTGGCACTCATCGCTGCTCCGTCTGCTAAGGCAAACATTTCTTGTGCGATTTGCTCATACGTATGGTTGGCGTATTCTTCCTCACGGTGTTTGATGAAATAAGCGTTTTCAGCGATACGGCAACAATCTAACACGAAAAGAACCTTGTGTTTTTTGCAGATTTCACTTACTTTTTTTGCATTTGCCATGCTCACAGGCTGACCACCACCGCTGTTATTTGTCACGGTTAAAATAACTGCACCGATGTTTTCAGCTCCTTTTTCGGTAATGAGTTGGTCTAATTTATCCGTATTCATGTTTCCTTTGAACGGGTGAATTAACTGCGAATCGTGGGCTTCGTCAATAACGATGTCAATTGCTTCTGCGCCCGAAAATTCGATGTTTGCACGTGTTGTGTCAAAGTGTGTATTACTAATAAACGTTTTGCCTTTTCCGCCCAAATAACCGTACAAAATACGTTCGGCAGCACGTCCTTGGTGTGTTGGCAAAATGTAGTCCATACTTGTCAGGTGTTTGACAGCACTTTCCATGCGCTCCCACGATTTTGAACCTGCATACGACTCGTCACCACGCATAATTCCTGCCCATTGTTCGGCACTCATTGCTGACGTTCCGCTATCGGTCAAAAAGTCGATGATGACGTGTTCCGACTGTAATAAAAATGTGTTGTAATTTGCTTTCTTTAAAAAAGCTCTTCTTTCTGCCTCTGTGGACATGAAAATTGGTTCAACCGATTTGATTTTAAACGGTTCAATGATTGTTTTGTGTTTCATTGTTTTTTATTTTTAATAAATTAGAAGTGTGTTTTTAACCGCAAAGGTCGTTATGAATTACGCAAAGTAACGCCAAGTTTTCTTTGTGAACTTTGTGCCTTCTTTGCGAAACTCTGCGGTTAAAGTTCGTTTAAAACGAAAATAAAAGAGGGATTTAGAAGCCGAAAGAATCTCGCTTCTTGATGTTTTTAAAGCAATAAAGTGCCTTAATTTTTAAAACTTGTTGTCTTAAAAGAATGTTGTTCATGGTGTATGAAAAACTTAAATTCGGACACAATAGTAGTAAAACTTTTGTTCATCTGAAAAAAATTTCTGTTAAAAGTTCTTAATTTAGGATACTACAAATCCAAATCGCCCTTGTAAAATAAGGCAACACATTAAAGTTTTTGAGAAATATCCCTCAATTATTTAGACGACAAGGTGCTTTTCAAACTATTGATAACGTCAATTTCAATCGGGTCAATGTTGGTCATATCCGATAAATACCAAGATGCCCAATCAATGATGTGAATGAAATACAATGCTTTTTCAATAATGTTTTTACCCTTTGTTTTAAGCAGGTAAATTTTATCCGTTTTTTGTTTGAGCACTGAAAGTGTGTATTCTCTGCGGATATTGTTGCGCTCGCCCCAATCGCCTGAATCTAAAATGACAACGCCAAATTTATTTGAGCCTCCGCCCCAGCCAACCAATTCGTTGTGGTTCATTTCGGGAATTACATGATGCCAACACAAAACTTTGCAATTTTCATTTAACTGTTGGCGCATTCTGATAGCAACACCTTCATAATTCGGAGTTGAATAGATAATTGGAATACAGGTCGTTAGAAAAGAAGCTAATTTTTTTGCCTCTTCATGAATGATGTCACGCTCGTCCAACAAGATGTCACGTGTATCTCGAATAGCATTTTTCCATTCAAGGTTAGCCAAACCTAATTGCGTGAAAATATTTAGAAGTTGTATAATCGAAAATGCTAATGCTGTTCGTGGAGGATTTCCACTCGGAACAAGCGTACAGTCGTAAAAATTCTGCTCACAAAATTCTTGTAATTTTCCGCCCGAACAAATCCCGATGATAAAACATTTTCTGCGTTTTGCTTCTTGTAATGCCAACAATGTTTCTTCGGTATTTCCCGAATAAGAAGAACCAATTATTAAGGTGTTTTCATTGACAAATTTGGGTAGTTCATAATCTGTAACAAGTGTCACAGGAACAGAAAGTTCGTCAAATAACCACTCCGAAACTAAAAGTCCACCAATTCCAGAACCGCCCATTCCGACAATCACAACGTTGGAAATGCGTTGCAACGGTTTGTTGTAAAATGTTGCTTCAGCGATGTTTAGTCCTTGTGCCAAGTTGTTTGGAAAATCTTTTATGAGTCCGTGCATTATCATAATTTTCAGTCTATGTTTAAGAGTGCGAAATTAATAAAATTTATATAACGCACGATGTTAAGGAATGTTTTAATCTTACAGTCTTTTCACAAAATCAACCAACAAACCCACTATTTCATCAAATTTAGCAAAACTCAAATCTTCGTACTCGTCAAAAATATCGTGGTAATTTGAGTTTTTCCCCAAGGTGTAAATAAAAAATGACGGAACGCCAGCCTCGGTAAAATAATGATGGTCGGAGTTGGACGCTTTTCCTCGTTTGTTGATGACCGACAAATAATTTTTCTTTTTATTGATTTTCTGTAAAAGGTCATATTCTTTCTCGAAAACGCTACCGTTGACAATCGAAATACCATCTTCGCCGTTGCCCATTAAATCTAAGTTGACAAGAAATTTGATTTTATTCAATGGCACAATCGGATTTTGCACATAATATTCCGAGCCAAGCAAGCCAATTTCTTCGCCCGCAAACGCAATGAAAACTAAATTATACTTGGGCTTGAAGTCTTTGTAATGTTTTGCCATACTCAACAACATCGCAACACCACTTGCATTGTCGCTTGCGCCAGGGAAATAAACGTGGTCGCCAATTCCGCCCAAATGGTCGTAATGTGCTGCAAAAAACAAATACGGCGCATTTTTTTTCTTCGCAGGAATAGTTGCAATGACGTTCTGCGTTTCGTGTTTTTGGACTAAAACAGGTTGAACATCGGAATAAATTTGTTCTATTTTTTCGGGTAAATCCTCATTTTTGACGACAAACACAGCGTGACGAAGTTGTCTATCAGCTGTTGCCACGCTAAAAATCAATTTTTTGTCCGTGATTTTTAAAACATTTCCAAACGCACTAAACGTATAAACGTGTTTCATGATGTCTTTTAGCGAATCGCCTGTTAAGCCGACTTCACTTAAAATAATGCCGTTGTAAAACTGCTTTTTGAGCGAATCTTTGATGTTTTCTTGTACAGGAAGATTGAATAAATCATTTTTTGACAAGGTTCTAAATTTCCATTCGCCCGTAAATGCGCCACTTGTGTGATGCGGAATGTAATCTTTGCCAATAGTGAGTTCTTTTCCGTTGATTTTCAACTGAATATCATTCGGAAAGGTTTCAACTGAAAAGCCAAACTGTTGAAAATAATCGTTTTCCGCAAGTGGTTTTGCCCCTAATTTTTTAAATTCATCAGCGATATAATGCGCCGCCAATTTATCGCCGTGTTTGATATAACCACGCCCATAAAACTTTTCCGATGACAATTCTTTACAAATTTGACGACCATACTCTTGTTGCGCCCAACTAAGTGACGAAAAAATTAAACTAAGAATTACAAAATATCTTTTCATGGTGCTTTGTTTTAGTACACGACAAAAATAGACATTTGTTTAAATATGGAGCGTTTTCATAGCATTAAGGCATAAAAATATACGTAATCGTTCCGTCCTGTGAATTGACATCGGCAGCGTTGAAACGTGAGAGTTTGGCGTATTTGAGTGCTTGTTCTACTAAGCAAGGATTTAAGTTTGTGTATGTACTTTGCGGTGTTGCGCTCGTTACTTGTCCTAAAGAATTGACTTTTATTTTGATGGTTACTTCGCCGTAAGAACCTTGTTCACAGGTATAACCAGGGTTTTTGATGTTTGAAATGTCGTTGTTGTGCGGTTTGCGGTTGGATAAATCAAACGAAACCATTGTTTTACCTTTTTTCGTGGAAACAGTTTGCCCTTGATTGTTTGCCTGTTTGTTTTTTTGGTCTTGCTCGAATTGTTGTTTTTTACGTTGCGTTTCTTCTCGTTGGCGTTGAATTTCAGAGCGTTGTGAATTTCCGTTTGCTTCTTCAAAAAGTTTGCGCTCAAATTCACGTACCTCATCGGCAACAGATTGATTGTTATTTTTAGTGTTTTTATCAATGATGTCGCCCGAAAAATTGCGATTTCCCTCGGTCGCCTGTTGATTGGCAACGGTATTTTGAATGTTCGGTAGATTGTCTTTGTTGATTAACTGCTGAATTTCTTCCTGTTTTTTTTCTTCTTCGGGAGGCGGAAGATTAAATTGAATATCGATTGTATCCGATTTTTCCGTGTTCGTCAAATCTATCACATGGCTGACAAAAGTCATACTGTCATAAACCGTTGATGCTAAAAACACAACGACCACCAAACCGCCCAAAATAAATGACAGGATAATCGTTTGATAACGTTGTACTTCATGAACCGTATTTTTAAATAACGACTTGGAAACCATAGCCGTAATGTTCTTCAAATCTCGTGAACTGTAAAATTCATAGATGCTTAAAGCGGTGATGAGCAATAAAAATACGATTACAAATACCATTCGTTCAAAGTTACTTTTTTATAACGTAAATAAACGCAACTAATTATTTTCCGTGCAACACTTTCGGAATGCGGAAATAATCTGAATCTTTTTTTGGTGCGTTTTTCAAGGCTTGTTCTTTGGTAATTGACACCTGCGGTTCATCTTCACGTAACACATTAATTTCGTGTGACATAAACATCAACGGCTCAACATTTTCGGTGCCCACTTCGTTTAATTTAGACATAAATTTCACAATTTTAGACATATCTTGACGGATAGCCTCTTTTTCGTTGTCGTGAAACTCCAATTTTGCCAAATGCGCAATGTGATTTACTAAATCGTTCGTAATTTCCATAGATACTGACTTTCTTTCTGCAAAGGTAGTGAAAATTTGAAAATGATTTAAAAAATCTATCTTTGTGTAAAACTCCGTCTGAATGTTGGGTAAATTCTTAAAAAATGATTTTGTAAAATCGGTGTCTGTGTTGATGACAGGCACGGTTTTTTCGCAAGTCATAAATTATGCGTTTACACCTGTTCTTTCCCGAATTTATTCTGTTGAGGAAATGGCTGACCTGAATTTATTTTTTAGAATAACAGGCTTTATTATTGGTTTTGCAACCTTGCGTTACGAAATGTCGCTACCATTACCTAAGCATGATTATCATTCTTTTTTACTGTATCGTGTTGCTGTAAAAATTGCGATATACACCATGGTACTTGTCGGTATTGTCGGATTGGTATATATTTTTTCGCAACCATTTTCGTGGTTTAACATTTGGTTTTTGGCATTTGTCGTGATTGGCTCAATTTTTTCAATCATGATTAACTTAGGAACAAATTGGTCAATCCGAAACAATACATTTCACTTAATTTCACAATCACGCATTATCAACGCATTATCTTCCAATGTTTTACGATTATTTTTGGGTTTAATTCATTGGGGAAGTTTTGGTCTTTTACTCGGAACAGTCGTTGGTTATGTTGTATCTTCGTGGCGTTTTTTGAAAGAATATTTGAATCGAAAAAACGATTGCCAACACGCACATTCCAAAGCGAAACAATATGTGTTAGTTAAAGAATATAAGCAATTTCCGTTAATCAATATGCCACACAGTCTCTCTGATTTGGGACGTGATTTGGCATTAGCGTCGTTGATTGTTTTATTCTACGGAAAAGAAACCTTTGGACATTATTCTTATACTATTTTGATTTTAAACATTCCAATTGCAATTATTGGTGTTGCTATCTCGCAAGCTTTTTTCAACAAAGCATCAAAAGACAGCAACGAAGGCAAATCCATTTATCCGTTAGTTAAAAAAGGATTGACTTCACTTTTCCTTATTTCAATCATACCATTTACCATTCTTTATTTCTTTTCGGAGCAGATTTTTGTTATCGTGCTTGGCGAGAAATGGCGTATGGCAGGAATTTATGCGAGTGCGTTGGTACTTTACAATTTCTTTAATTTTTTAACTGCTCCATTGGGGAGCTTAGCGTTGATTCTCAATAGACAAAAAGAATTTTTTATAAGTGCATTGATTAATTCGGTTGGTCAAATTTTGGTAGTCGCTTGTTCGTTTTATCTACTTCATTGGGAAAATCAAGATTTTATCCGTGTACTTTGGCTCTTGGCGGTTTTTCAATCCGTCATGATGTTGGTTAACATCGTTTTATACTTACACTATTCAAAAAAAGGAAAAAAATAATGACACAACAACAAAAATTTGGAACGTTTGATTTGTACTTTTTAATTGTACTGTTATTTACATTAGTCTTTGTGCCGTTTATTCCATTATCGGAATCATTTAATTTTGCTTTGGAAGAACTCCTTTTGCTTTATCCGCTTTCAAGATTGCTTTTATCTCGAAATTTAAAATTTAATACGTTTACTATTGTTACGTTTCTATTTGCTCTTTACATTGTTTTTACAATCGTCATAAACGGACATTTCAAACAGTTAAACGAATATTTTGAAGTCGTAAAAATCATTAAATTCTTAGTCGTTTTTGGATTTTCAAATATGGTGTTTCAAGGAACAGAAGTAACATTAAAAGAAAAATTGGTAAAAGCTATCCATGTGATTTTCATTGTAGCGTTTATTATTAACCTAATACATTTCTTTGACTTTTTCAATTTTACACGTTCTTTTTTAATTTATTACGACTCGAATAGTATTAACATTCAATTTTATGGCTTAAATTCACTCGGTGAGCCGTCGGCTAAACGCATTGTTGGAACGTTTGGAAACCCAAATGAAAACGGAATATTTTTCTTGTTTTTAATGCTTTTTTATAGTTCGCGGATAAAATATACATCTAAATCGTATATTTCTTTTGACTTTTTAGGATTAGTTGGCAGTAGTTTAATGGTCTTTTTAACACAATCAAGAACATCAATACTCATTCTGTTTGCTTTATTCTGCGTTCACGGTCTTTTTCACTGGAAAGCTAAATGGTATGTTCTTACTGAGATTTTAATAGTCGCCTTATGCGGTTATTTCCTTTTCAACACAAATGCCAATTCTATGGATTATATCAATAACACAAGCGTTGTTGTAACCGAAAACAATTCTGTTTTGGGACGTTTAGATATTTGGAAATCACTGCTTAATCAATGGTTGGAAAAACCTATTTTTGGTTATGGTCCAAATAAAAATTATATCTACGAAAATCACATTTATCCCGAAAACGAATATATTTTCTTCCTATGGCGTTATGGTATTGTCGGTCTGCTTTTCTATCTGTATTTAGTATTTCAACCATTGGTTATGCTCGGCAAAAATATTCTGAAAAATGAATTTGCAGTTGGACTGATTACTATTATTTCCGTTAGTGCTTTGACAAATATTCCGTTCTTTAATGCCAAATTTTTGATTATTATTGCACTGTGTTTTGGCTATTTAGCCACGGTAAAAAATTTAAAAAATGCTTAATCGTATTGCCTATCATCTTTCTAAGTTATTTCTTGGTCTTCTCAAACCACGTATGATTTATTATAAAAAGAACTTTCAGAATAAATCCGTTGTTAATTTACGCATTGGCAATTCAACATTTATTGACTATCCACAACATTTAATTTTAGAAAACAATGTCTATGTCGGACATCACAATTTTATTGAAGCAAGTAATGGCATCGAAATTCAAGAAGGTTGTCAAATAACGTCTTTTGTTTCTATAACTTCACATTCAAGTCATAATACAATTCGTTTATACGGCTCTAATTACGGAAAATTAGACGAGCAAGTTGGGTATCTCAAAGGCAAAATTTTTATCGGTCGCTTTACGTTTGTCGGCCCACACGTAACTATTATGCCAAATACAACTATTGGCGAAGGCTGTATCGTTTCCGCTTATGCGTATGTAAAAGGAAATTTTCCTCCTTTTTCGGTTATTAGTGGAAATCCAGCAAAAATTATTGGAAACACCAAAGATATTGATGAAAAACTTCTTGTTGATTATCCAGAATTACACAAAACTTATATGCAATGAGTAAGCGATTAGACAATTTTAAATTCGTGTGGAATAATTTTTTCAAACCTTATGGAAAAATTACCATTCAACTCGGTTCGAGTGAAATTGCCTTGCGCTATAAAAAATATTTTAATCAGCGTTCTTGGCGCAGACTTTTTATTCCCAACAAAAAATACAATTGTGCTGTTCTCAACTTACGGAATTTTGCAACGCATGACGATTATTTAACAACTGTAAAAGGCAAAAATTCAGCAGATTATTTTAGTCGTAGGTCTAGTAAATTGGGATATTATTGGAAAGTTTTTAATGCCAACGAATATATTGATGCAATTTATGAAATCAACACTTCCGCTTCTAACAGACAAGGTCGTACTATGGATACAAGTTATTTAACGAAAGTAACCAAATGGCCAAATGACGAACAAAATGCTTGGATTGGTGTTTTTAATCAAGAAGATAAATTAGTAAGTTACATTTGGCTGGTTCTTACCCAAGAATTAGCCTTGATGAACCGAATTTTGGGACATGGCGACTATCTGAAAGATAACATTATGTATTTGAATAATTTAGGTGTTATTTCATACTTGTATGAACATAAAAAACAAGTGCATTTTCTTATGTATGACACATTCGGTCGTACACAAAACGGGCTTGCGCTTTTTAAAAAACGAATTGGTTTCAAACCTTATACTGTAAATTTTGTATGACGATAAAAAGTATTTTAAATCGCATTAAATCCGATTTTTTCCTTGCCGACAGGATTGATGAATACGAAAAAATTATTCAATTTGCTTTGCAAAATAAGTATCTGATTGTTTCGCATTCAGAGTATTTTGAATTAGTAAAAAACAATGCGATTGCTAACAAAAAAATTTTGATTCTCAGACAAGATATTGATTCCGACCCAAAATATGTGTTCAAATGGCTTGATGTTCAAAAACGGTATAATATTCATTCTTCGATGTATTTTCGCTTGTGTACACTTCACAAAAACGCTATGACTGCCGTGCAAAATTCGGGTTCAGATTGCGGTTATCATTATGAAGAAATTGCAGATTTTGCCAAGGAAAATAAGCTGACTAATCGGGAAGAGGTAATGTCGAAACTTCCTAAAATCTCTGAAAAATTCAAAACAAATTTAGCACACGTCGAACAAAAAGTAGGGTTTAAAATCAAACATATTGCAAGTCATGGTGATTTTGCCAACCGAAAATTAAACCTGCCTAATCATCGGTTTGTAACCCCCGATTTACTCAATGAATGTAAACTCGATTTTGAGGCTTACCAATCTGAATTTACGAGCACTTATTCGATAAATATTTCCGATTGTGGTTATCCAACGTTTTACAAAGGCGACTTAACACCCATACAAGCGATTGAAAAAGAAGTTCCGATTATTCATTTTTTGATACACCCAAGGCATTGGCGTTCAAGTTGGTATTGGAATTTGTATGAAAATATTAAACGTGTAAAAGAAGGTTTTTTCTTTCGTTAAATTGAAATTTAGTACATTTGCTTGCAATCTGAAAGAATGAAAAAATTACTAATTGTCGGTTCTAACACCATTCACACGTATAATTACATTGCGTTAATTCAAGATTATTTTGATGGTATTCTACTGATTACAAACGAAGAACGAGAAGGATATTCCATTAAAACCATTGAATTAGATTTTTCATTATCGGTTAAAAACATCTTTAAAACTGTCAAAGAAATCCGAAAGCAAATTATTGACTTTCAGCCGTCTGTCATTCACATTCATCAAGCAAATAGTTACGCTTTTTACACACTTTTAGCCAATAAAAAAATTAATATTCCTACCATTTTAACCATTTGGGGAAGTGACGTTTTGGTCACGCCACATAAAAATGCGTTGCTCAAAAAAATGGTGGCGTACAATTTGTCCAAAGCAACTTATCTCACGGCTGATGCTAAGTTTATAACAACAGAAGCGGAACGTTTGACCACGCCTAAAAATAAAATTTTAATTGCAAATTTTGGAATAGGAATTGAACCAAAACCTACAGAAAAAGAAAACATTATCTACTCAAATAGATTGCATAAAAAATTATACCGTATTGATAAAATCATTGATACATTTCATCAATTTGTGCAATCCACTCCAACTTGGAAACTTGTTATTGGTGCAATCGGTGACGAAACCGAAAATCTGAAACAAAAAGTCGCTGATTTACAATTAGAGAATGATGTTCAATTTGTTGGTTGGGTCGATAAAATTCAAAATGAGAAATGGTATTCAAAAGCTAAATTTTGGGTATCCATTCCACAGTCTGACGCAACAGCAATTTCGCTATTAGAAGCAATGGCTTGTGGCTGTATTCCTATCGTTTCAGATTTACCTGCCAATCGTGAATGGATTGTAAATCAACAAAATGGATTAATCGTTTCCAATCTTAACGAAGACTTTTATTCACAAGCATTGACTATCAATTTTGACAAGGCTATTGAATTAAATAAAATAAAAATTCAACAAGAAGGAACGAAAGAGGCAAATCGTGAAAAGTTCATTAACCTCTACACGCAAATATTGCAAAAATGATAAAAGTTTGTCATCTCACAAGCGTTCACAAACACGATGATACTCGCATTTTTTTTAAAGAATGTATGACCTTAGCAAGTACTGGCTATGAAGTGTTTCTTGTTGCTCCCAAAGTCAAATCACACGTTGTGAATAACGTAAATATTCTTGGTGTTGAGGTCAAAAAACCAAGTCGATTTTATCGAATAACTTGCGTTGCATGGAAAGTCATGCGAAAAGGGCTTTCAACCAAGGCAAAAATTTTTCATTTTCACGACCCCGAACTAATTTGGGTGGGAATTTTACTTCGCCTATTTGGTAAAACAGTTATTTTTGATGTTCATGAAAATGTTAGTGCGCAGATAAAAGACAAAAAATGGGTTGTTTTTCCTAAATTATTTGCATTCATTTATTCGATTATGGAATGGGTTGCCAAAAAACTTTTTCACATCGTCATTGCGGAAGAATCGTATGAAGATATTTATGTTAAACAAGCAAAATCAGTAACAAAGGTTTTAAACTATCCTGATTTAAAATCGTTTAACGCTATGCGAAATGAGTATTTATCTGATGAAAACGGAATTTTATATGTTGGTCTTGTTTCTAAACTAAGAGGTGTTTTTGAAATCATAAATGCCTTAAAAATCATTGATGATAAACAAATAGACTTTCATTTTCATTGTGTCGGTCCAATGTTTGACGATTTGAAAAAGGAAATTGACCAAGATAAAAACTACCAACAAATAAAACACAAAATAACGTTCTATGGACCACTTCCTGTTAATGAAGCTTATAAACTTGCCAAAAAGTCAAAGATAGGTCTTTCTATTTTGCATCCTGTACCTAATTATTTAAGGTCATTTTCGACTAAAATCTTTGAATATATGGCGTTGGGGCTACCATTTATCGTTTCGGATTTTGAAATTTATTCGTTTGTAAAAGAAAAAAATATCGGCTTATGTATCAATCCGTTATCTGTTAAGGAATTGGCTATTTCACTTGAAAAAATGCTAACAAACGAAATAGATTTGAATAGTATGCGCCAACGAGAAATAGCTACTTCGGTTGAATATTCATGGGATTCGCAAGCTGAAAATTTATTGAATTTATATGCTAAATTAACTGCAAAATGAAATTCTCATTACATAAATTATATTGTTTTTCACTCGGAATAGCGTTGTTCTTCCAGGTGTTATTACCCAAGCAAGCACCGATTGGAATTATCTTAATTGCGGTATCAATTATTTTATTAGCATTAAAAAAAGAGTTACAACTTTTCAAAACGAAAGTTCATTTATTTTTTGTTTTGTTTTATGTAGCGTATCTTGTCGGAATATTTTTTACACGGGACGGAAAAGAAGCTGCTCACGTCTTGGAAAGTAAGTTGTCTTTTGTGATTTTTCCGCTATTTTTTTTAGTCGTTCCGAAACAAAAAGTTGATTTAAAAATTCCAATCATTTTTTATATCATCGCCTTGATTTTTCAGTTTTCTATTGGCTTGTACAATAGCTCACTTTGTTATGCCGAAAATTCTTCGTTTTCATGTTTTCTTTCAAGCTCTTTTTCACCGATACATCACCCAACTTACATGGCAATTTATTACTTAGTTGGAATTTTGTTGGTGTCACAATTAAAGCCGATTTCTGCTTTTCTGAAATACGGATTGATTGGAATTTTCGCTTTGGGGTATTTACTGTGTATGTCCTTATCAGCGATTTTATTTTTAGCATTACTTATTGCTGTTGTTGGGTTTATTTGGTTTAGAAAAAAGTTTGGAACACTCAAAAGTATTGGATTAGTTTCGTTGTTGTTAGTCGGTTTGGTTGTTGTCATTGACCAAAGTAAAGACACCGTTTCAGACATTGAATACACGTATAATTCGCTCAAAAACTATGTACATTCACCAACAGAATATGTCAAAAAAGCCAATCGCTATTTAGTTGGCAATGAGGAGCGTTTAGTTTTGTGGACAGTTGCAACACAAGCCATTATCGAAAACCCCTTAGGCTACGGAACAGGAAATATTGATATTGTTTTGGGAAATAAATTGAATTCGTATGGTTTGCATGATTTAGCCGAAAAAAAATTCAATCCGCACAATCAATATTTACAAACGTGGATAGAAACAGGAATTTTTGGAGTTTTTATTTTAATCGGCCTATTCATTGTTATTATACAAATAGCATGGAAAAATAAAAATTGGACGTTACTGATTTTAACTGCATCATTTGTATTTAATTCTCTTTTTGAGTCGATGTTTCAACGACAAAGTGGTATTATGTTTTTTACTTTAGTGACGTTTATCTTACTTTTGTCTTCGCAAAAAAAACCTAAAAAAGAAGATTATACGTAATGCGATTATTGATTTTAACACAATATTATCCGCCAGAAATAGGCGCACCTCAAAATAGGTTGCACGAACTTGCTGTGAGAATGAAGGCAAATGGTTTGGACGTTGAAATATTGACGGCTTTGCCGAATTATCCAACTATGGAAATTCACCAAGCCTATAAAAATAAGAAAAACAGACGAGAAATTATCGACGGTATTTCTGTTCACAGAGCAGGAATTTATGTATCCAAATCAAAGTCCATTGTAAGTCGGTTGTTGAATTATTTTAGTTTTGTCTGGACTTCCTATTGGCGTGGACGAAAATTAGGCAATTTTGACTATTTAATGGTTGAATCACCGCCACTTTTTTTGGGTTATTCTGCTATGCGATTGGCAAAAAAACTCAACGCAAAATTAATCTTCAATGTTTCTGATTTATGGCCAGAAAGTGCGGAAAAATTAGGAGTTGTTACCAACAAACATTTATTAAAACAGGCTTATGCGCTTGAAGAAAAATGTTACAAAAAAGCTGTTTTGGTCACTGGACAAACGCAAGGAATTGTAGAAGATATAAAACGTCGTTTTCCCGAAACGAATACTTTTTGGTTGCCAAATGGCGTTGATTTGGATTTTTACAACCCAACGAATTTTGAAAAAACAAATTTCAGAACCAAAAACAACCTAAAAGAAACAGATATTGTCTTCTTTTATGGAGGAATTTTAGGATATGCACAAGGATTGAGTTTACTTCTTCAGGCAGCAGAAAAAATCACAGATGAGCGCATAAAAATAATTATTCAAGGAACTGGCCCAGAGGAACAAAAACTAAAAGAAATGAAGGAAAATCTTGCGCTTCAAAATGTGCTGTTACTTCCTCCTGTTGGAAAATCTGAAATGCCTTTTGTTTTAAAAGAAGTAGATGTTGCACTTGTTCCGTTAAAAAAACTGGAGCTTTTTCAAGGAGCAATTCCGTCTAAAATATTTGAAGCATTAGCCATGAAAAAAGCATTGTTGCTCGGTGTTGAGGGCGAAGCAAAACATCATTTTATTGACAAAGCAAATGCAGGATTGGCTTACACTCCCGAAGATGTACAGGATTTAGTAAATAAGATGAACCTTATGGCGAGCGAGCCTGATAAAATTGCGCTCTTTGGGGAAAATGGTAGAAACTATGTGGCTGAATATTTTAACCGAAATAAAATAGCACAAGAGTTTATTACTGTTTTAAATGACAATCATTTTACTCAAACCTCCCAACCCCTTTCCGTATAAATCCGATATTTGGCAATCAATTCTTCGGTGTTTGGAATGGTTTTTAACCATATTTCAAAATTAGGTTTTTCTACTTCCACGGTTTTTGTTTCACGGTTGAGCGAAAGGAAGAAGTTTTTTAAGAGTTGTACGACTTCATTGTCGCTAATCGGAAAGTCGTTGGCTGTGACCGAACTAACAAAAATAATTTGTTTTTTTGCACGTGAAAACAAGACATTAAGCCGTTTTTCGCCACCTTGTTTGAGGATTGGGCCAAGATGCAATTTAAACGTGTTTTCGGTATCTTTTCCGTAGCCAAAACTAATAATTAGCACATCGCATTCATCGCCTTGCACTTTGTCCAACGGACGGAAAAAAGCGGTATCATCTTCGATACGTTGTTCCAAAAGTTGTTTGGTTTCGGGTTTTAAATGCGCCCAAATTGCTTGCAGTTGCGTTTGCGAAAAAGCGACAATTCCCACCGTTTCGGGCTGTTGGAGTTGATGTTCGATACGTTTGGCTACAATTTTTGCTTCTTCGTCATTTTGATTTTCGACATAACGCCCCTTTTCGACAAAAATCCATTCGATCGGTTGCTCAATTTGTGTTTTTGTCGGGAAAACCGTCAGTTCGTTGTCGTAGAAAAAACGATTGGAAAACTGAATTAATTCGGGGTGTTGACTGCGGTAATGATAACGCAAATGATAGTTTTTAAAATAATATTGCGCCCAACTCAAAATGTCCATTTTGTCTTCGCCTTGAAAGAAACTTGACGGCGACATTTGTTGACTATCGCCCGCAATAATCACCTGTTCAGAACGCTGAATTGTACCAACAATGTGCGACGCAGGAATTTGACTCGCTTCATCAATCAAGGTTAATTTGAACAAATCGCTTGTCAGTGGAAAATGTTTAGCAACTTGTGTCGGTGTCATCAACCACAACGGACAAAGGCATTGTAACCACGGTTTTGCATCACTGTTCCACAATTCACGCAAAGACAAATGTTGCTTGGATTTCGTCATTTCTTTGACCAAAATAGATTTCCCTTTTTTCAGCTGTTGGCGAAAGGTTTTTTCTTCGTCCGAAAGTTTGGTTGTTTTTGTCAAAAGTAACTGATGAAAATTGTCAAAAAGTTGCTTGCGATACTGTTGAATTTCTGAAACAAAGAACGTTTCATCGTCTTTTTCTAACCCAATAATTTCGTGAATTAACGCTCGAATATCGCCGATAGATTTGGTCGCTAATTCAGGGAAAAACTGCTCAAATTTCCGCCATTCGTTCGCAATAAGTTGCTGTTCGACCTCTTCCAAATTTTGCTTTTTTCGCAACCAATAATACACATTTGACGGTAATTTTTCAAGCGTTGCGAGTTGTTTGTTTAGTGTAATTAAATGCGTTTTAAGGAGCGTTTCAAGTTTGTCAAAATATTCAATTTCAATCGTTTGAATAGCCTTGAACGAAACAAAATCAATTAATTCTTGTTGGTTTTTAATTAAAAAATCTTTTTGTGTTGCTGACAATAACTCAAAGGTTTTCCAACTCGTGTCGGCAACAGCCAAATAACGTTTTTGCAACAATTCCAATTCGATAAAATCGTGTTCGGGTTGGAAAATCTGAAAGTCGATTAATGTTTGTTTGCAACGATTGAATTTTGCTTGAATTTCCGCTAATTCCAACGCAATCGGTGCAAGCATTTCTAAAGTCATTCCTTTGGAAACGGTCGTGTCAATCAACTTTTGGACTTTGCGTTTACCGAATAATTTGTGCGTTTGTTGCTGCCAAACTTGGATTTGTTCCGCAGACGGAATGTGTTTCCAATTTTTTGTTTTAGACTGAAATTCAGCTAATTGAAGTTTTAATTTGAAATATTCTTTTTTGAGTTTTAAAATTTCTTTGAGTTTCGTTTTAGCATGAATGATTTGAATTAATTCCGAATAATTCTGCGTATTTTGAATGTGTCCAATAAGTAGCCATTGATTTAATTGCGTTAAATCTTCTTGGGTTTTCAACTTGAAAATTTTGGAAAATTCCGCTCGTTTTTCCGACCAATTCAAAAACGCATGGAGTGTTTCTTTTTGCCAAAATTGTTGCGGAAAAGCACGCCATAATTCAAACGGAACTGCTTTGATTTCGTTTAGTTGATTTTGTAATTTTTGCCACTCCGAAAGGTCGATGCTGTGATACGTGTCGGGTTCAATTTCGGACGAAACAGTTTGTTTCAAACGCACCAAATCCCAATAGGAAATTCCGCTCGAAAGGTTCTCACTTTGCAAGCGTTGCAGGATTAAATTGAGTTGTTGTTTTTTTAATTCCGTAATAGTTATTTTTGGCTTTTTCGTTTCGTTAAAACGTTCCAACGTCAACCATGTTTTTTGAAATTGTTGATAGACTTCACGTGTGTTTGTTTGGTCGTCTAAAGCGATGCAAAAATCGGTTAAACCAAGCGCATTTAATTTCTTTACCAACACTTCCAAGGCTGCTTTTTTCTCTGAAACGACAGCGTATAAATGGTCAGTTAAGAGCAATTTTCCGATAATATTAATTAAAACTTGCGATTTTCCTGTTCCAGGTGGGCCTTGAATGATAAACGAAGAAGTACCTGCAACGGCTAACACTTTTTGTTGCGTTGGGTCTTGTGGAAGTAAATTTTTAGATGTTAATACAAGTGGTTTTACAGTTTCAATTTGTTCGCCAAATAACTGTTTAAGAACGGCATTTTTTTCGCTTTTTTCGAGTTCCTCAATTTCTTTCAAAAACAAAAAACGATAGTAATGAAACTGTCCGATTAACGACCGATTTTGGATTGTTTCGACCAACGGATTTTGAAATAAAACGGTTGAAATTTCGGCTAAATTTTCGAGCGTAATCGTTACGTCAAATTGCGTTTTAAAATATTTTGCAACAAACGGATTGATAAAAATTTCGTCATTCAGAAAATCAAATTGCAGTTCATTCGTATTCTTCAAGCGATTGACTTCCAACGGAATTAAAACCAACGGACTTTCAACGGTTTGTTCTTTGTATTGCCACGTAATTGTTTGCGCCACATAACACGCCGTTTGTATGCCTGTTTCCTTGTAAACATCAAAAAAACGCTTGTACAATTTTTCCCACGCACCTTGAAACGACACCAAAAACGGATTGTCCGTATCTTCAACAAAAATATCTTGCCACAAATGCGGTTTCGCCGAAATATTGACCAACGGGTCATTGCTCTGAAACTGAATGAGTTCGTTTTTCAGCGATGTAAGTGATGTTATGTTGCTTGTTGCTTGCATGAATTATAGGCAAAGAAACTAATTTTTTTAAAAATCCTTTGTGCAATTCGTTTCTTTTTTATTAACTTAGGCTTACCTTTTACAAATTAAACACAAAAAAGAATGGAATTACAAGCTATCCAAAGTAAAATTTATGAAATTCGTGAGCAAAAAGTAATGCTCGATTTTGACTTGGCGAAAGTTGTATGAAACAGAAACCAAGTACTCAAAAAGACAAATAAATCACCACCGCACCACTAATTTCCCGCTTGATTTCCCACTTTCCAAGCGATGATGAGCATCTGCTAATTCATTGAAATTATAAATGTTATCGACAAAGGTTTGGAGTTTTCCGCTGTGATGTAATTTTTGTACTTCGTTCATACATTCTTTCAAAATATGCGGATATTCCAAGGCAACTTTTAACATATTCACACCCAAAACGCTCTTGGATTGCATCATTAAAAACGCAGGAATGGGAAAGCCCATTTTGCACACAAAATTCAACTGAGACAGCACGCCAAATTTTCCGTTTGAAAGTTCAGAACCTCCAAAAAGAACGATTTTTCCTGTTGCACCAAGCAAACGCATATCTTTTTTAAACGTTGTCCCTCCAACAGGATTGAATGAATAAGTCAAGCGTTTTTCGCCTAAAAAACTGCGAATTTCTTGTTCGTAATCAGCTTTGTTGTAATTAACGATTTTGTCAACACCGAGCGACTTTAGTCGCTCAACCTTGCTGTCATCGCCAATTTTTGCAATAACGGTTGCGCCTAAATTTTTACACATTTGCACCAATCCTAAGCCAACACCTCCTGCGGCTGCGTGAACCAAAACAACATCGTGCGCACGTACCAGCGATTGATACATCGCCATATAATAAGCGGTCACATATTGCGTACACAACGCCAACGCATTTTCGTCCGAAACACTGTCTTCCAACGCGATAAAAGCCTCATTCTCAATAACAGCGTGTTGTGCGTAGCCACCAAATTGCGAAAATGCCAACACTCTTTTTCCGATTAAATTGACATCTAAATTTTTGCCAACTTCGACAATTTTCCCAACGACTTCATAGCCAATTGTTGTTGGCAAAGGTGGTGTTTCCCGATACTTTCCAATGCGAGCCATAATGTCGGCGTAGTTCAACCCAAAAGCGGATACTTCAACTAAAATTTGGTCGTCATTATACTGTAATTCAATTGTTTGCAACTGAAATGCTGTTTCGGGCTTCCCGAATTGTGTTAATACAAAACCTTGTGTTTTTGTCATAATTATTATTTTCTTTATTTCACAGCAAGGGTTAAAACCACTTGCCTATTGATAAATTCCACTTATTATCTGACAAGGGTTAAAACCGCTTGCCTATTGATGTAAATTACACCCATTATCTTCACTCTGTACTCTAAACTCTTCACTTCCCCCGTAACCACTTCGGCAACAAAATTGCTCCGATAAAAAGATACGGAAAATATGCAATTAAACGCCAAATGATTGCCAATCCTGCGAGCAATAGCGATGATGCGCCCATTCCGACCATAAGTTTGCCAAACGCAAATTCGGCAACACCACTTCCGCCAGGCGTTGGACTAATCATCATAATTATCCAAAGTGTCAATTGTTTGCACAAAATGACAAAGTGCTGAAACGCATCTAAATGGATAAATGCCATGATTACGCAGTTGATAACCAAATAACGTGAAATCCAAGATACCCACGTACTTGCGATAATTTCTACCCAAAATGTTCGTTTTTCTTTGCGTAAAATCGTTGCTGTCAACACTATATTTTCGCCTGTTTTGTCTGCTCCTGCTTTCCATTTTTTTAAGAAAGGCAAACGAAACACAAATGAAAGTAATTTCTGAACCAATTGCGGATAAACGAAAATACTTATGGCAAGCAGTAAATCGAGTGCGAATTTAATCCCGTATGCAATCCAAAAAAGGTATTTAATGCTGGTCGTTCCAATATCCTCGGACGGAAATAAAGTCGCTGTATCAATGAATAAAAAGACAAAAGGTATCATCACGACAAAAAACAAATTATCCAAAAAAGCTGTGACAATAACAATTGCCGTGGAACGTCCCAACTCGATTTTTTCTTTGTTCAAAATAAACATTGCAACTGCTGTTCCGCCTGCAACACCAGGCGCAAGTGCCGATGCAAATTCCCAAATCATGATGACATAAAAACTGCGTTTCCAGCTTAAATCTCGGTTTGTCAACGCACGAATACGCCACATAAAACCCAAGTCACGCCCAACCATGAAAACCACGGAAAGAAAAATCCAAAAAATCGACTGTGTTGTCCAATTAATTTCTTTGAGAACGTCCGAAAGTTGCTGTTGCTTGTACGTTCCGTTTGGTACAGCGTGAAATTCTTGCGCTAGCGATGCGTCAACTTTTCCGTTGCCGTTAAAATCACGCCAAGCGTGCGTTCCGTTTTCACTATCGGGAATAAAATATGTTTCACTTAAACTACTGTAAAGCATATAGATAGCAACGCTTATTCCCAACAAAACCGCCACAACAATTTTCCACGATTGGAACGTTTTGCCGATTATGTCTTCGTTATTTTTCATCAGTTAGCGGTTCTAAAGTTGCCTCAATTTCCCAATTCGAGCGCACTTGAACGCCCTCCGAAAAACGCAATACTTTTTCGGGTTGTCTGCCGAGTAAAAAATCGCCTGTTGTCCAAACCTCATCGCCGATTTCGTCCAAAAATGCTTTAAACTGATACATCGCAGGTTGCAATTTCGGTATCGTTACTTTGTTCCCCGACTTGGCAATTGAAATGGTTTGTATCACTTTGTTGTCTTTCAACATTTCAACGATTGCATTTTCGGGAAGTTTAGAAAAATCCAAAATCAACGTTCCCAAAGCAGTCAAATCCGTGATGTCGAATTGACGTGTAAACGAAAAATCTTCCGTAAAATTTTCAAATGTAATCGCTTTTTCCAAGCCATTAATCTGAAAGCGTTTACCTTTTAATCCGTCTAAATGAAACGTCAAATAGTTGTTTTCAAACGTTGCTTGAAGGGGTAATTTAATCGTGTCATAAACGACTAATTCCATTTTACTTGTGTCCACCGCTTTGATGTTGTCGGAAAAGCTAAATACGATTAATTCGTTATTTTCGTATGAATTTTGCGAATTTACAACTTCATACGTTGGTTTTAAACCTTTCTTTTTCATCGGAACACGCACACGTAACGTATCGTTATAGAGCGAATCGTCCACCATGTATTCAACCGCAATGATGTGTTGATTTTCTACGGTCGCCGTGCTAATTACCGAAAGCGAATCTTTAGAATACCAATAAATACTATCCAACGGAATGTCTTGTTTGTCAATGTTAAGCGCATGTAAATCAAGCAAATTATTAGACGATATAACAAACTTAGACGGGAAAATATAGCGTGCCGTAAGTTTGGTTTTCACTTGGTTTTTAAATACGTGCAAATGAAGTGTATCCGCTTGGTTGGTATCAACTGAAATCGGTTTGTCGATAAATGCCATGCGCTCTGTTTTTTGCCATTTGGAGTCTTTGTTTTCGTCTTCAAACGCATAAATTTGGAACGTTCCTTTTTTCAAATATTTAAACGTAAATTGTCCTTGGTCGTTGGTCGATGCATAATATAATGGTTTTTTGTAAATCGCACTATCACTCAAATCATAAAGTCCGACAAAACAGTTTTTTACAGGCGTTAATTCTTTGGCATCAACGACAAATCCCGAATAGGTTAGCGAGTCGATAAAATCGCCTGTCGAGAATACATATTGCATCAACGAGTCGTTGGATTCCGTAAAATCTTTGACCGCTCCGTTCATCGAAATAAGGTAGGTTGTATTTTCTTGTAAATCGCCTTTTAAATTCAAAATCAATGATTTACCTTTTACTTCGGCCTCAATTTCAATGTCATTTGGAATAACAGAAATTGTTTGTGTCGGATTGTTTAATTGGATAAATTCTTGAAATCTAAACTCAATTTTTTTCGCCGAAAAATGCGTGCTTTCATTTTGCGGTTTGATTCCATTTTGCACCACTCTTGGCGGAATGCGGTCAACAGCACCGCCCTCGATGCTTTCCATTTGCGCACAACCAACCAAAAAAAGCGAAAAAAATGTCAGAAATACGAACTTATACATGAACAGATTTTTTCAAGATATTCTTTATCAACAGCGTCAAAGGTACTTAACTGCTCGCTATCTACGTCCAAAACCGCAACGATTTTTCCGTTTTTAAACACAGGCACAACAATTTCACTCTGCGAGAGCGAACTACACGCAATATGTCCTGCAAATTCATTGACATTGGGCACAACCAAAGTTTTTTTCTCTTTCCAAGCTGTTCCGCAAACACCTTTTCCGTAATTGATACGTGTACAAGCAATTGGCCCTTGAAACGGCGCTAAAACAAGTTGCTCGTTTTCAACCACATAAAACCCAACCCAAAAGAAATCGAACGCCATTTTAAGTGCCGAAACCGTATTGGCAAGATTGGCGATGAGGTTTGTTTCACCCTCCAACAAAGCGGTTAGTTGTGGCAATAATTCCTCGTAACGCTCTTTTTTATCGTTTGCGTTTAAAATAAGTTCTTCTGACATAACGTTACTTTATCACACCTAATTCTTTTCCGACCTTGATAAACGCATCCGCCGCTTTATCTAAATCTTCAAAAGTGTGCGCTGCCGAAATTTGTGTTCTAATACGTGCTTGACCTTTCCCTACGACAGGATAGAAAAACCCAATGGCATAAACACCTTCGTCTAATAAGCGGTTGGCAAATTTTTGTGAAAGTGCCGCATCGTACAACATAATCGGAACGATTGGCGAATCACCCGGTTTGATGTCAAAACCTGCCGAAATGATTTTTTCTTTAAAATATTTGGTGTTTGCCTCTAATTTATCACGCAATTCGGTTGTCGAACTCAACAAATCAAACACTTTGATTGATGCACCAACGATTGCAGGCGATAAAGAATTAGAAAACAAATATGGTCGTGACTTTTGGCGCAACATATCAATAATTTCTTTGCGCCCCGTTGTGTAACCTCCCATTGCACCGCCAAGTGCTTTTCCTAATGTTCCTGTGATGATGTCGATTTTACCTTCAACACCACAATATTCGGGAACACCACGTCCTGTTTTCCCGATAAATCCTGCTGCGTGACTTTCGTCCGTCATGATTAACGCATCGTATTTTTCGGCTAAAGCCACAATTTCGTCTAATTTAGCAATGTCGCCGTCCATAGAGAAAACACCGTCTGTGACTATGATTCTGAAACGTTGTGCTTGTGCTTTTTTCAGTTGTTCCTCCAAATCATTCATGTCAGAATGTTTGTAGCGGTAGCGTTGTGCTTTGCAAAGACGAACACCATCAATAATTGATGCGTGGTTCAATTCGTCCGAAATAATTGCATCTTCTTCCGAAAACAAAGGTTCGAAAACACCACCGTTTGCATCAAAGGCCGCTGCATACAAAATCGTGTCTTCCGTGCCGTAATACGCCGCTATTTTTTGTTCCAACGTTCGGTGAATATCTTGTGTTCCACAAATAAATCGCACTGACGACATTCCGTAACCACGTGTATCCAACGCCTCTTTTGCACCTTTAATTACCTCAGTATGAGAAGATAAGCCCAAATAATTGTTCGCACACATGATAATTACTTCTTTTCCGCTATCGACTTTTACTTTTGCACCTTGCGGTGTAATGATAATTCGTTCTTTCTTATAAATTCCCTCTTCCTCCAACTTTTTCAGCTCCGAAGAAAGATAATCTTGCATTTTTCCGTACATAAATTCTGTTTATTTTATAGGGTAAAAGTAATTAAAAGTTGGGAAAAATAGAAAGTTTTCGGAAAAGTTGAATGAAATACGTTTAAAAAGAGATGTGGTATTTCTCATTTTTACAATAAAGAACTGTAAATTTGTTTGGGAGATAAATCCCGCCCTATGAAAAAACACTATTGGTTTGTTTGTGTTTATACTTTGTCTGTCATGTACTATAAAGACAAAACAACCTGCACAAACGAAATTAAGCAGTATGCAATGACTGATTATTCCTTAGCGGAAGACGATGCAGAACGTGCAAAATTTCTTTTCTCGCTTTGAATAATGAACCGAAATTAACGTACAAAATTTAAACAACAATGTTGACCGTGACACCTCAAATTCAGGCTACACCAAGAAAATTAAATGTATTCAAGTCGAGTTTGGCTACTCTGATTTGAATCGAAACAAAGCTATAAAACCCACACATTTTGTAAAAGTGTAGCAAAAAATACGCTTTACTGATGATTTATCCGTGGTTTTTTATATTGCTTTTCCGTCATATTCATTACAAAATTGCGGAAAAATTCGTGTCAATCAAAACAAAAAAATATTTTTTTGCAACCCAACGCAACTTTTTTCACATCTTTAAAGTCTTATTTTCGGGTATGGATGAAAAAACCTTAATTGCGGAATGTGTTAAGGGAAATGCCAAAGCTCAAAAAACGTTGTTTGATAAGACTTCTTCCAAGATGATGGTTGTTTGTTTGCGCTATTTTCCAAACCGTATGGAGGCGGAAGATATTTTGCAAGACGGATATATAAAAGTTTTTCAGAATATCGGCAATTACAAACATGACGGCTCTTTTGAAGGGTGGATGCGGCGTATTTTCGCAAACACAGCTTTAGATGAAATTCGCCGTCGCAAAACTGTTTTGGA
>DAOMPZ010000015.1:0-11329 GCA_035445045.1 Crocinitomicaceae bacterium
GGTGACAACGAGGCTAAAGAAGGTTTAATCCTTGCACAAACGTTAGCAGACGGAAAAAAAGGTGTTATCTTGACATTAAACTGCGAGACGGATTTTGTGGCACGTAACGAAAATTACGTAAACTTCGTTCAATCATTAATGGACATCGCAAAAACAAATTTACCAGCGACTTTGGAAGAGTTAAAAGCTTTGCCTTATGACAGCAAATTAACTGTTGCGGAAAAAATTACGGAACAAGTTGGTGTTATCGGCGAAAAATTAGATTTGTCTAAATACGCTGTTGTAAAAGCAGAAACAGTTGTGGCATACAATCACCCAGGAAATCAATTAGCAACATTGGTAGGTTTGAACAAAAGCGGTGCAACTATCGCTGATGCAGGTCACCAAGTAGCAATGCAAGTAGCAGCTATGGCTCCTATCGCTTTAGATAAAGAAGGTGTTGATGCAAAAACGATTGAAAGAGAAATCGAAATTGGAAAAGAATTAGCAATCCAAGAGGGAAAACCTGCTGATATGGCAGAAAAAATCGCTATGGGTCGTTTGAACAAATTCTTCAAAGAAAGTACTTTGTTAAGTCAAGAGTTTATTAGAGATAATAAATTGACAGTTGCTGACTTCTTAACGCAAACTGAAAATGGATTAACAGTTACAGCATTTGAAAGATTTTCAATGAGTTAAACTCGTTTTTTTCATGTTTTCATAACATAAAGAGGGTCGTGTAGTTGATACACGACCTTTTTTTTGTATTCTTTTTTAAGCACCTCACACCTACCCTTTATTTGACACCAACTCTAATTTAATTTAAGCGTTTTACAATAATCTCCGTAATCTGACGTTTATGGTGTTAAATTTAGATAAAATATTTTATAAAAAGTAAAATGTTTTAATTACCTTTGTGGTATTATAAGATTGTAAGTATAAATAAAATAAATTAAGATATGAAAGCAAAGATTTTATTAGCTGAAGATGACACGAGTTTAGGTTACGTTGTTGCAGACCAACTAAGAGCTGAAGGTTATCATGTAACACTCTGTTCTAACGGTGTTGAGGCATATCAGAAATTTAATGAAGATAAATTTAATATCTGTGTATTAGATGTCATGATGCCTAAAAAAGATGGTTTTACCTTAGCGACAGAAATTCGTAAATTAAATACAGACATTCCGATTATCTTCTTAACTGCCAAAACAATGTTGGAAGATAAATCAAAAGGGTTTGCTTTAGGTGGCGACGATTATTTGACAAAACCATTTAGTTTTGAAGAGTTACACATTCGTATCAAAGCGTTACTAAAGCGTGTAAATATCGTTATTGACGAAATGGATCGCAAAGAAATCAAGTTGGGTGTGTATAAATTTGATGTTGAGAATTACAAATTAGTTCACCCTAATTATGAAAAAACATTGACAAAGAAAGAAGCTCAAATTTTGAAAATGCTTTGTAAATTCAAAAATCAAGTTGCGCCACGTGAAGTTATTTTAAATGCTGTTTGGGGTCAAGATGATTACTTTGTCGGAAGAAGTTTAGATGTTTTCATCACTAAATTAAGAAAATATTTGGCGGACGACACGAGTGTACAAATTACAAATATCCATGGAATAGGCTTTAAATTGGTCTGCGAATAATTCATGAACACGTATATATTACATTTAGAAACTGCTACCAAATCTTGTTCGGTAGCAGTTTCTGTTAATGGGCAACTCAAACACCTTGTCGAAAGTGTGGACGAAACATTTGCGCATGGCGAAAAACTGACATTGTACATTGAAGAAGCTCTTCAAAAGTCAGGAATTAAAGCCAGTGATTTGAGTGCTGTTTCTGTTAGCTCTGGACCAGGTTCTTACACAGGTTTGCGCATTGGAACGTCCACCGCAAAAGGTCTTTGTTTTGCTGCGAACATTCCACTTATCGCTGTTGATTCTTTGCGTTGTATTGCTTTAACAGCCCGTGAAAAACATCCAAATCAAACATTAGTTGCGATGATAGATGCCCGCAGAATGGAAGGTTTCACACAGGTTTTCGACCAAAATTTAAACAGCCTCTCTCCTATTTCGGCAACGATTTTTGATGAAAATACATTTCACGAATTTGAACCATTTGTTGCAGTTGGCGATAGCGCAGAAAAATTAATTGAATTGTGGCAAAATCGAAATGTTCAAATTGATACCGAAAACTTTTCTTCCGCAAAGGGACAAATTGAAGAAGTTTATCGAAAATTTATTGAAAAAGATTTCGTAGATTTGGCATACTTTGAGCCTTTTTATTTAAAAGATTTTGTTGTCAATAAACCGAAAAAAGCGGTATGCGATTAAAAGAAGAAATTTTAGCAGACAAAAATACATATATCATTGCAGGGCCGTGTAGCGTTGAATCGCCCGAACAATTATATGCTATCACGAAAGATTTGAACGAAAACGACAGCGTAAATCTTATTCGTGCAGGTATTTGGAAACCTCGTACACGCCCAGATTCTTTTGAAGGCGTTGGCGAAGTTGGTCTTTCATGGATAAATGACGTAAAAAAAGAATTTTACAAACCTTTTGCTATCGAAGTCGCAAACCCGAAACACGTTGAATTGGCATTGAAAGCCAACATTGACGTTTTGTGGATTGGCGCACGAACAACCGTTAATCCATTTGCGGTACAAGACATTGTTGACGCACTCAAAGGTGTTGATATTCCGATACTTATTAAAAATCCAATTAATCCAGATGTGAATTTGTGGATTGGTGCATTTGAACGTTTTCAAAATGCAGGTTTGACCGATTTAACAGCCGTTCATCGTGGTTTTTCGGTTTATAAACACCTGAAATACAGAAATATTCCTAACTGGGAAATTCCGATTGCATTGAAAGAACATTTTCCAAATATGCCAATTATTTGCGACCCAAGCCACATTACGGGCAATCGAGCGTTGATTTATGAAGTTTCTCAAAATGCGTTGGACTTAAATTTTGACGGTTTGATGATTGAAACGTGTCCTATACCCGAAAAGGCGTTATCCGATGCAGCACAGCAGGTTACATCACAAGAATTGGAAACAATTTTGGCACGTTTAATCAAGCGCAATCCTTTGGCAAAAAACGATGAAGTTTATTTAAAAAATCACCGTGAACAACTAAAAAATTTAGATGATAGCGTTTTTGAATTACTTTCTCAACGTATGAAAATTTGTGGCGAGTTAGGCAATTTCAAGCGTGACAATAATTTTGCTATTTTAGATGTCGAGCATTGGAAAAAGATTTTACAAGAACGTTTAAATGCTGCTCAAAAAAATGGATTAAGCCCCGAATTTGTTCGCATCATTATGGACGCAATTCATCAAGAGTCTATCCAACATCAAAATACGGTTATGAACAAGTGATGAGTTCAGAATGTAGTGTTAAGATATGTGATGGAATTAAGTACGAAGACTGTCTTATGTCTAATGTCTTTGTTCTTTTGTCTGTCATAACATCATAAAGTCCTAACGTCCTAATATCTAAAAAATGATTCAACACATAAACCCCGAAACCGAATACAAAGGAATTATTCAAATTCCACCGTCAAAAAGCGACAGCCAGCGTGCTATTTTAGCTGCAGCATTGGCGAATGGAACGTCCGTTTTGAAAAATATCGGCGTTTGCAAGGACGAATTAGCGATGCTTTCGGTTGTTCAAACTTTGGGTGCAGTTGTTTGTCAAAAAGAAGATTGTTACGAAATAACTGGCATTAACGTCATTCCGTCCAATATTGCAGTCAACATTGGCGAAAGCGGTCTTGCAGCTCGTTTGTTAAGTGGAATTTTTGCGTGCAATGATGGCAAACAAACGATTTCGGGTAATGGTTCAGTGTTAAGTCGAAAAATGGCGTTTTACTTTAAACATCAAGAAACTTTACAATGTGATGTAGAAAGTCATGAAAATTACACCTTGCCTTTGACGTTTAAAAATAAAATCGAAAAAAATGATTTGACCGTCAATGGCGGAGAAAGTTCACAAGATATTTCAGGTTTGTTATATGGTTTAATTTTTCGAGGAAAACCTTTTAATTTACACGTTTTACACCTTAAAAGTCGTCCGTATTTACAGATGACATTGAATACCTTGGCGCAATTTAATGCAACGATTGACCAGCAAAATTTTGAGTATTTTACGTTTTCTGCTGAACAGCAATTACAAGCGTGTACTTATACCATTGAGGGCGATTGGAGTTCGGCAAGTTTTTGGTTGGTCGCATCTGCTTTGGGTAAAGACATTGCCGTTGACGGTCTGAATTTGAGTAGTTTACAAGCAGATAAACAACTTTTGAATATTTTGCGTGAGGCGAATTGTTCTGAAATCCGCAGTCAGTTTCTAATGATTGACGGCGACGAGCGAACAGCTATCGAAACCGATTTAACACATTGCCCCGACTTATTTCCTGCTTTAACAACCTATTGCGCACTCACACAGGGAACATCAAAACTACACGGTGTTCATCGTTTGCACAACAAAGAAAGTGACCGTGCGCAGGCTCTCATCGACGAATTTACAAAACTTGGCGTAAAAATTCACACACACAACGATTGCCTTATTATTGAGGGAAAAGAAACACTAAATGGCGGAACGGTCAATGCACACAACGACCACCGTATTGCGATGTGTTTGGCAATCGCAGGAATGTTTGCCACTACTCCACTAACGATTGAAAATGCAGATTGCGTTGAAAAAAGTTATCCGAAATTTTGGGAGGATTTGAAAAAACTAACTTGAAAAATTTGGTTTATTATTTCACATTTTCTTCTCGAAAATACCGCTTGCGGATAAAAATATTTCGCTCCGATTTGGGGCGGAATTTTGGGTTAAACGAAAAGGTCTTGACAAACTGTTCGTCTTTTGGGATTTGATTGAGTGGATAAAATGCGCCGTCTGGATTTTGATAATATGTCACGCCAAGCACTTCCCCACTGTCTAAATAAACTCTGATTTCGCTAGCATAAAGTCGTGCCATACCTTTACGCTGAATTTCGATGAGTGTGTCTGAGCGCAACGTATCTTGCGGAAAGTAATTGGTTTGTGCATTTTGCTTGACTTCGGCTCGTTTCAACTCATTGTTGCTAAAAAAAGCATCTATGTATTTACCACCAATTTGATTGTAGTAATTACCCGAATCCAACTCCATGACCACCGTTGCTTTTTGCCTTAATTCAGCTTTTTTAATAACGGAATCGTTCATAAAAACATGAATAGTGTCGGCTTTTAATTCTGCATTTTGACTCCATAACATCGGTTCGCTGAACATCGTAATGCGCTCCAACGGCTTATCCAAAACCATAGAATCGCACGATGCTTGGATTTTTTTGCCGTAAATCTGAACATCGTTAAACAACTTCGATTGGTATAACTTTCCTACTGTGTCGGTGTAAATCAAAACGCTGTCGCTGTGTATGTACAAGGTATCTTTTTTGAGTTTATAAATAATCAAAACGCTATCCGTAACATAACCAAAATTTTCGTTTTCAGCAAAATATGCTTTTTGAGATAGAAATTCGACTTTGTTTAACGTGTCAATAAAATGTACGTTTTTTCTACCAATCGCCAATTTTTTTTCATCGTTCACATACAAACTGTCGCCACAAATTTGTTTGCCACTTTTGACAACATACGCATTGTTTTCCAACACACCCTCCTGCTTTTGTGTGTGATACCAACCTTTGTTGCAATACATTTCCGTGCTGTCCATGCGGATAATTGTTTCGCCGTAAAAGAAAACTTTGTTTTGACTGTATTTATATTGCAAGGTGTCGGTATCAATCGCAAGCGAATCGCTACGGTAACGAACTTTTTGGCTGAAATGAAAGTTTTTTTCGTTTGGATAAAGATACCCTCGTTGACTTGTCAACACTTCTTTTTGAACGAGGTTTTCGATTTTTCCCCAATTTTGATAAGAAGCTAACCCCGATTTCGCATCGTAATCTAATTCCTTAGTTGTCAGTAAGTAATCGTTATTTATTACCCGAACATTGCTGTACAGTTTTGCATTTTGTTTGTCTGTAAAATACCAAATCGAATCACAGTAAAGGTTGAGCGAATCATTTTTGGTAATTTGTACCCTGCCATAACCTTTAATTAATTTCTTTTTTTCAAAATAAAAGATTGAATCGGCATAAATTTTATTGCCTTCGTAATTCATGTTTACGCCACCGCCCACTAATTTTTGCGCACCTGATTTTTCGTCGTACGCTAATTTTTGTGTGCCAGGCAATAATTCTAAAACACCTTTTTGCCCCCACAAACGCATAGGCAAAAGCAAAAAAATTGCGCCAATTAAAAGCGCAATTTTTAAGAATGATATTTTAGAATTGGAAACCAATTTTATTTTGTCTTTAATGTTTGCGCTCTGTCTGGACCAACGGAAACAACCGTCACGGGAACTTCCAATTTTTCTTCCAAATAAGTAACGTAATCTTTTAATGCTGCAGGTGCATCGGCGTAACTTGTCAAACCTGTCAAATCGCTTTTCCAACCTTTGATTTCTTCGTAAATTGGTTCGATTTCGTAATCCGTCATGTCAAACGGTAAATAATCAACGATTTCGCCATTAATTTTGTATGCTGTACACACTTTAATCGCATCAAAACCGCTTAGTACGTCCGCTTTCATCATCGATAATTCCGTTACGCCATTAATCATGATAGCGTATTTCATCGCGGGCAAATCAATCCAACCACAACGGCGTGGTCTTCCTGTTGTCGAGCCAAATTCACGCCCTTCTTGACGGATTTTTTCGCCATCTTCATCAAACAATTCCGTTGGAAAAGGCCCTGAACCAACACGAGTACAATAGGCTTTGAAAATCCCGATAACGTTTTTAATGGCTTGTGGTGCAACACCCAAACCTGTACACGTTCCTGCGGTAATCGTATTCGATGAAGTCACAAATGGATATGTTCCAAAGTCAATGTCTAACATCGTTCCTTGCGCTCCTTCTGCCAAAACTTTTTTACCCGACTTAACTGATTGGTTTATAAATTGTTCTGAATCAACACACGTCAACGAACGCAATAATTCAATTCCTTCAAAAAACGCTGGTTCAAATTCGGAAAGATTGTATTCAAAACCGTCATAATGTGCTAACATCGAAACGTGTTTGTCCACCAACGTTTGGTATTTTTCTTTGAAATTCGGCGAAAAAATATCGCCTACACGCAAACCGTTACGACCTGTTTTGTCCATATACGTAGGCCCAATTCCTTTTAAAGTCGAGCCAATTTTATTTTTTCCTTTTGCTTGTTCAGAAGCTGCGTCCAACAGGCGATGTGTCGGAATGATAAGGTGTGCTTTTTTAGAAATCACCATGACTTTTTTAAAGTCAATATTGTAATCAGAAAGATTATCAATTTCTTTTTTAAACACAACAGGGTCAATCACTACACCGTTTCCGATGAAATTTAACACATCTTTTCTGAAAATTCCCGACGGAATAGTATGCAACACGTGCTTTCTACCTTCAAATTCCAAGGTATGACCTGCGTTTGGTCCACCTTGAAAACGTGCGATAATATCGTACTGTGGTGTTAATACATCAACAATTTTTCCTTTTCCTTCATCTCCCCATTGAAGACCTAATAAAACATCTACACTCATTTATTTAACACTCTTTAAAGCACTTTCCATTGAGTTGGAAATGCTGAATATATCATTTAACTTTGTTATTTTGAATAGTTTAAGTACGTTTTCTTGTATGTTCGTTAATACTATTTTCTTATTTTGTATGCGTGTACGGGTTAGCAAACGGATAAACAAGGATAATCCCGAACTTGAGGTATATTCCAAGTTTTTCAAGTCCATGACGATGTTAGCGTCAAGGTATTCGTTTAATGCGGTAATAATTTCGTTTACTTCGTCATTGGTTAGCAAACGCCCCGAAATTTCGCAAATGACCGTTTCGGCACTGTGTTCTTTTATTGCAAATTCCATATTCATTTTTTTTCGTCCGTTGGTTCTTCGTTATTTTCATTTTCTGCTTTCACACCGTAAAAATATAAGGAGTGGTGCATAATTTTAATATTAAAAATTTCCTCGATTGTTTTTTTAATTTGCTGCACACGTGGGTCGCAAAATTCAATCATTTCGCCCGTATCTGTCAATACAACGTGGTCGTGCTGCTTTGAACCGTGTGATTTTTCAAATTGTGCAAGATTTTTTCCGAATTGATGTTTGCGTACCAAATTACATGCTTGCAATAACTCGATTGTATTATAAAGTGTCGCACGGGAAACTCGGTAATTTTTGTTTTTCATTTTAATATACAAGGATTCCACATCAAAATGACCCTCATAATCGTATATTTCTGAAAGAATAGCAAATCGCTCAGGTGTTTTACGGTGGCTGTTACGCTCCATGTAAGCCGAAAAAATATCTTTAACCCTTTCTTGTAATTCCTCTGTTGACATGCTTCATGTTAAAATGCAAAATTAATTATTATTTACGATTCGCAAAACCTTTTTGATTGCAAAGCAAAAAAGATTTCAACAAAAGTGTTTTTATAGACTGAAAAACAAAGATTTAAGACCGTTCGCAAAATCGTCTTTTGTCAGGTTAAACAAATTAAAATGTTTTTTTTAAATCCTCTTTGTTCTTTTTTTCGCAAAAAGAACCAAAAACTCGTCGCCACGATTTATTTCGACACCCAACTCTTCCTTGTTAGCGAAAAGAACAAAAACTTGCTTCGCTTCGAACAGTTTGTTCTTTTTACGCTAACTGCGTCGGTTGTGTCCCGTCGAAAAAATCAATGCGACCGTCCCGTCTTCGAACAAGATTTTAGGTTAAACAAAATTTTACTTTTAAACGTTAAATTCAACAAAAGTATTTGTTTTAACTTTTAATGCGTTTGACCTGATGATTTTAATAGCTAAGAAATATGATTGTATAAAAAAGTTAAATTTGCGATTCTAAAGTCAGCTCTTAATGATACTGAATTAATTATTAATCTGAAATAATCTTTATTAAAAAATGAAAAAAATATTCCTATTTCTATTCATCTTGATTTTCGCAAGTGTTGCTTATTACATTATTACCGCTATAATTCAATTGAATAAGCCACTTACACAAGAAGAAAAAGATATTGCAGCAAAGGAAATTGCTTATTATAATGCGCATCATAAAGAAATTGGTGTGCCTTTCACGATTGATTCTATTCAATACAATTTCACGAAATTTGAATACATCAAAAAAACAGATAGTATGGTGCTTATTGTAACCGTAGAAATAACCAACCTAACTAATCAACCTCAAATTCTTGATTCAACCACATTCAGTATTGTTAGTGAAGATAATAAAAAATATTATCCTCATCTGCGGTTTCCATTTACTGCTTTTGAAAATAAATTACAAAAACTAACACTCATCTATTATTTACCTGAGTTAGTTTTACCTTATATTACAAGTGACGTGCAACTAATTAGCAAAACGGATAGTACAAAAAATGCATTTGTACGGTTTTACAAAACATATAGAGCAGAGGGATAAATCTATTCCATTTTTTTTACCATATAACACAATCACTGTAAAGATAAACGAAATGGAATTTAACAAAAAGCCGTCTTATTACTCCTCAAACGTCGTAATGTCATAAAATCATAATATCGTAAAGTCATTTTAAAAATGAATCCAAATCCCAATCAAGAAATTCAGACAAAGATTTTTGAATTTCTTCAATTTATGAAAGAACAAGAAATTGTTTTGCGCCAAGAAATTTCCGAATTAATTGCCAATAAAGTAACGGACTTGCGCCTAATAGAACATTATTTGGACACACTTGACTCATTAAATCAACTTCAAATTGCCAATGATTTGACAGTTGAATTACAGCAATATTATGAACAAGTTAAGAATGTAAAATGAAGAGTTAAGATACGCAACAAAAGTAAAAGAAAATAAGCACACAACCTCTTAGCTAATAGTCTTTTTATATTTAATATTTCAAAATTTAACATTTTAAATCTTATTTTTTACACCGAATGTTAAATTATTTACTACATTAGCACCCGAAATGTAGTAGGTACATTTTAACCACTATATTTTATGGAGTTCAGAAACCATTCAAAACGGGGCGTAACTGAAAAGCCTTACGAGTAGGAAATTTAAAAATTAATTATTATGAAAAAAGCATTTTTAAAAACATTAATGTTAGGTATGTTGGCAGTAGCCGTTACAAGTTGTACGTACACGCATCACTTGATGAAAGAACCAAATGTAAGAGTTGATTTAAACAGAAATGACTTTACATTGTCTGACCAAGTTTCTGCAGATGCAACAACTACAAGAGTTTTAGGTATTGATTGGAAAAGACTTTTCAAAGCTAGTGCAGGTGACATCAATAAAGATGGTTCTGCATCACTAGTTCCTTCAATCGCAAATATTCCTGTAATTGGAAATGTGGTTGCTGATAGAACTGCAAACTATGCTCTTTATGAGTTGATGAATGGCAATCAAGGTTATGATGTTGTTTTTTATCCTCAATATGAGACAGTTAAGAAAAATTACATTGTTTTTTCAAAAACAACTGTAAAAGCAACAGCTCGTTTAGGTAAATTGAAATAATCACAACGATTAAAAATAAGGAAAAGCTACTTTCGAGTAGCTTTTTTTGTTTCTATAATTTTATATACCTTTAACCCATGAATTGGAAAACAACAGATTTAACAGTAATCAATAAACTAAACAAAAACACATTAATGGAAACCTTAGACATCGAATGTGTTGCTGTTTACGATAATAAATTGGAAATGACGATGCCTGTCAGTAGTAAAAATCATCAACCTATGGGATTGTTACACGGCGGAGCAAGTGTTGCATTGATAGAAAGTGTTGGCTCGTTAGGCTCAGCTTTGTTGGTTGATTTACAAAAAGAGGGTGTTGTTGGTTTGGAGGTAAATGCCAACCATATCAACGGTGTTAAATCAGGGAGTGTTCGGGCAATAGCAGAAATTATTCATTGCGGAAAACGCACGCACGTTTGGAAAGTTGATATTGTGGACGATGAGACGAAAAAATTAGTTTGTACAGGTCGATTAACGGTAATGGTTATCCAAAAATGACAGATATTTTAAAAATACGCTATCCGCAAACCGAGGTTGAAACGTACATCGGGAAGTTGATTAATTTCAGTGAAAAACCTGCACATTCGGGCTTTTTGATTACGGATTTTACAACCGAAAATTTATACCGTTTTGCCGTAACAGATTATTATGACGAAAACAAAGTCTATGATTTACACTTTTCGGAAAACGACCCCAACGTTTATTCCAAAGAAGAATATATTTATCGTGCATCGGGATTTTTGGACGATTTAAAACACAAACAAT
>DAOMPZ010000015.1:11339-25739 GCA_035445045.1 Crocinitomicaceae bacterium
GATTTTTTCACGGATTAAAAAAGTGGATTTTGACGGTTCTAAAACCACGGAACTATTTGATGAACTTTGTGCAAACTATCCCAATGCGTTTGTTTATTTGGTAAGTTCCGAAAAATTAGGCACTTGGATTGGTGCATCGCCCGAATTTGTTTTAGAAAAAACAGGACGAAAAACTTACACCATGTCGTTGGCAGGAACGAAAAAAGATGAGGAAACTCCGTGGACTGAAAAAGAAATTTTGGAGCAGGATTACGTCACGAAATTCATCGAAAGCTCGCTTAAAAACATAAAAGTTGACAAACTTCAATCCATCGGACCTTACGATTATAAAGCAGGTTCGGTTATCCATTTGAAAACGGATATTTACGCCGAAACAGATTTATTACCCTTGGAATTAGCCTTGTTTTTGCACCCAACACCTGCCGTTAGTGGATTGCCCAAAATGGAAAGTCTTGATTTAATCGCAGAACACGAAGAACACGAGCGCAGTCTTTACGCTGGTTTAATTGGTTTTTATTCGGAACAAAATTGCAGTTTGTACGTCAATTTACGTTGTGCGCAAATTCAAAAAAACACCGCTTATCTGTATGTCGGTGGCGGTTTTACAAAAGATTCCGACGTTGAAAAAGAATGGGAAGAAACCGAAAATAAGGCGATGACGTTGGAGCGGATTATGAGAGGTTTAGTTCAGAGTTAAGAGTACAGAGTTTAGACAAAAGATGAAAGACATTAGACAAAAGACCGTTTTTCGTAAAACTAACTCAATTTTCTAATCAACTTATTCTATTCTTGTCATTTTATATTCGCCACGATAAGTGATCTTTTCGACAATATCTTGCGTTAAAATGGTAAAACAAAATAAGATAATAAGTCGTCGTTTCATTTTTTTAATATTCTCTATAAAACCTATGCTTACAACGCTAACAAGTCTTTTGTCTTTGCTCTTTTGTCTTTCTGTCTGACAAAAAATCACTCACACGCTTTCCCCAACAACGTCGTTATTGCCGACGTGACAACAAATAACTGTGTAGCAGTTTCTTCGTCTAACTCTGTTCCGTCATTATCGGGAACGCTGATTTCGATTGTCATAAAATGAATTAAATCCATTTGTCCTGAAAATTCGCCCAAGACTTCGATGTTTTCCGTGTTGAAAAATTCGTCCAACGCTTCAAAAAACGGTTCTTCAAATTCATCAATCATGTCTTCCGTCACTTGTTTAGGTGTTAAACCTTCTTGTTGGAAAGCCTCGGCAATTAAGCAAAAATAGTAAATCAACAAGCCTTCCAAATCGGGATTTTCATATTCGGTAGCCGCTTGACCTGCGTAGCCTAAAAGTACGGGTTGTGCTTGTGTGTAATACGTTGCAATTTTTTCCAAGCCGTCATCGTCCAAGTTATCTACTTTTTCAATGGCTTTTTCTATACTTTTAATGCTGACACTTTTCATCTTTTTACTTTTTAATGATTAATTTTGCCGAAAGATAGAAAAAATATATAAGTCGAAAGGTATTTTACGGTAAAATAAGTCTTTTGCTTTGCGTTTATTGTCTTTCTGTCTAAAAATCGGTAATATGGAAACACAAAAAGTAAGGGTAACAAAAAAATTCACGTTTGACATGGCTCACGCATTGTTTGGTTATGATGGGCCGTGCAAGAACATTCACGGACACACCTATCATTTGAGCGTGACTTTAATTGGCGAACCACGACACGACACAAGCGACGTAAAATTAGGAATGGTTATCGACTTTACGGATTTGAAAGCGATTGTAAAACAATACATTATCGACGTTTTTGACCATGCTTTAGTAGTAAACGAACAAGCATCATATTCCCGTTCGGACGTGTTGACCAACGAATTTGGGAAAGTTATTTTGACACCTTTTCAACCAACCTGCGAAAATTTGCTTTTGCATTACGTCAGCCTTATCAAAGATAAATTTGCACCAAATATCCAACTCATAAGTATGCGCTTGGAAGAAACGCCAAATTCGTATTCGGAGTGGTTGTTGAGTGATAATTTGTGATTGTTAATTTTCGTCAAATGCGAGAAGTAAAACTTATGAAAAAACATGAAGCTATTATATTTCTAATTGTATTAGTTTCGTTATTTTATTTTTTATTTTACAAACATGACAAACAAATTAAGATTCAAAATACAATACTGAAAAATGGTGTTTATACTATTGCATTAATTAATGACGAATATGCATCAAAGGGAAGTAGAGGCTTTTATTCATCGTTCTTGATAAATAACATAATGGTTGAAGTTAAATATACTGATGTGTCTAAGGAATTTTACCTCTCTCACGATATTGGTGATACTATCATTATAAAATTTCTGCCTCGTGAATCCAAGAAAAGTATAATAATAGAAAACGAAGAATATAAATCTTGTTATGGTATTCCTCCTGCAGAAGGTTGGGTCAAATTACCCAATTGTACAGATAAATCGTTTTTATCAAATGAAAAGTCTAACAATTCCGATATAGAAAATAACAAAGATTTCAAAAACAAACCTCTTTCATTTTCATCTGACAGGGAGTTACGACACCAAAAAAACAAGGAAAAACAAAAACAGAAAAAGACGGAAATCATTTGGATATTGTTAGTTTTGGGGATTTGTTTTGTTCCTATTGTCATTATGACTAAAAGAAATAACGATTAAAAAAATAAGCTAAATTAACCTGTATTTTAAGCAATGAATTATTTAATTGAAATAAAATCCATACTTGCCCAAGCCCGACAAAAGGCATATTCGGCTATTAATTCAGCTATGGTTGAGGCTTATTGGAATAACGCTTAACACACAATTCATTTTAATTTTCCTTCGTAATTTTATAAATATTCGTTGCTTGCGCTTTGTTAATACGTAGCAAATAATTTCCACTTGCATACTGCGACAAATCAATTTGCATCAATGTATTCGTCATGGTGGAAGTTTGCAACAAACGTCCTTGTAAATCAAGTAATTCAATAAAAACATCTTGGTAGTCGTTTGCCGAAACATACACCAATCCTTGATTTGGATTCGGATAAACTTTGATGTTGTCAAATGCGAGGTAACTCGAAACGTTTAAGTTTGTCGCCTCAAAACAATCGCTTGTCGTGGTAATGTCGGGGCAAAGTGTCGATGTCAAGCGAACGGCATATTTTCCGTTTTTAGTCAACTGCAACGTTTTGTTGGTTGCATTCGGAATAGCTGTCATGCCATCTTCGCAGTCAAACCATTGGTATAAAACATCATCGGCTTGCGCTGTCAACGTGCTGTCTTGAAACGTAATTTCCGTGTTTAAAATCGGGTCACCAATAAATAAATTCGTAATCACGATACTGTCACAACCCAAGTACGAAACAAGTGTATCGGTGTATGTTCCGCTTGATGTATAAGTATGGTTTCCAATCGTATAAGTTTGACCCGTACAACGCTGAACAACTTGCGCATGCTTATTTAACGGCAACACATTAAGCGAAACCGAAATCGTGCTATCACAACCAAGAACGCTCGTCAATGTTTTAGAATAAAAGCCCGACTGCGTATATTCACTATCGCCGATTTTCAAAGTATCGCCAAAACACAACGTTTTTTGTTGATACAAACTATAACTTGGATTAACCGTTACATTGACCGAAACCGTGTTGGTATCACAATTAAATCCCCCTGCACTAACTACATGAAACGTGTATGTTCCTGACATTGCAGGCGTTGCTCCATTTCGAACTAAAACGACACTTTGTAAAAAATAATTGTTAGGCCCTGTCCAAAAAACCGAGCTAATATCGTTCACAGGAATTCCTGTCACGTTGATTTGTTCGCCTTGACAAAATACAGTTGAACCAGCCATAATACTCGGTTGGTCAATCAAATCGCCACAAATGTAAAACGGTCGTGTTTCGTAATGCGACCATTTACCCTTGTCGTCCATAAACCGAATGTGTACACTGTGACTTCCTTCAAGTAATGATCCTGTATTAATGTTTATCGGAAAGTTCGAAATCGTCGGTTGATTGGGAACAGTAAACGCCGTTCCGTTACCAATTCCTGGGTCATTATCAAAGAAATATTCGCCTTTCACAAAATTATTACTTGGAACATTTGGCACATTGGCAAGTACATAAAAAACCGCTTTTTCATAATGCGACCATTTGCCTAAATCATCTTTCACACGAATATACATATTGTGAAATCCCTCACTCATGCCTGTCGTGGAAATAGAAAGAACTTGATTTATTGTTGCTCCGCCCGAAAGCGAAAATGCTGTTCCGTTGCCAATTCCTGGGTCGTTATCAAAGAAGTATTCGCCTGCTATTAAATTTGGTGGCGTAGCTCCTCCACTTTGATTTTTAAGCACATAAAAAGACGTTTTTTCATAATGTGACCATTTGCCTAAATCATCTTTTACACGAATATACATATTGTGAAAACCTTCGCTCATGCTTGTTGTGGATAGTGAAATTACTTGATTAACTGTTGTTCCTCCCGAAAGCGAAAATGCCGTTCCATTGCCAATTCCTGGGTCGTTGTCTAAAAAATATTCGCCTGCTATTAAATTTGGTGGTGTCGCTGCCCCACTTTGATTTTTAAGCACATAAAAAGACGTTTTTTCGTAATGTGACCATTTGCCTAAATCGTCTTTTACACGAATATACATCGTATGAAAACCCTCATTCATACCTGTCGTGGGTAGTGAAATAACTTGATTGACTGTTGTCCCTCCCGAAAGCGAAAATGCTGTTCCGTTACCAATTCCTGGGTCATTATCCAAAAAATATTCGCCTGAAACAATATTTTGAGCGTTCGCAAAACTCGACGTAATAAGAACCAAGCAGTAAATAAGGTATTTTTTAAAAGGCATAATTTTCAAAATATCAGATAAAGGTAAATTAAAAAAATTAAATTTCGGTATAGAAAGAGAAATATTTTTTTGTTCTTTGTTTTTTTATCTGTTAAACATATGGTAAAGTTATAATAACTAACCAGTTGTGCATTTAGAAAAAAATAAAAAAGATTGCTCATTGAATTAAAATAATTCGTATATTTGACTGACTTTCAAATAGTTAAATATAATGAGCAATCTTGAGCAAAATTACGAAAAAATTTTAGAAGTATTGAACACAACTTGTTCACATATTGAAAAACAACACCAAATCAGAACCCCTAAATTGTCTGACATAGAACTTATTGCCCTAAGTTTAACGGTAGAATACATGTCTATAAATACTGAATTACAGCTATTTAGATGTTTGTCAGGGACGACCCTTGAAGGCAAAATAGAGCGAAGTGTGTACAACAAACGAAGAAGAAAATTGTACGAATATACCGAAAAAATCAGAACCAATTTGAGTAGTAAGTTTTCTGCACTTACGAATATTTTTATCGTTGATTCTACGCCTATTGAAATCTGTCAATATGCCAGAGCTAAGCGGTCGTCAATCTGTTCTACACAGGATATTGTGCCTGATTTTGGATATTGTGCATCGAAAAAAAGTTGGTATTTTGGCTACAAATTACACACCGTTTGCGATGCCAATGGCGTTATTCATTCGTTTGATTTTACACCTGCAAACGTCCACGATGTAAATTACTTAAACGATGTAAAGCATAACTTAAAAAACTGTGAACTTATTGGCGACAGAGGCTACATAAGTACTGATTATCAATTAGATTTGTTTAGAGAAAGTAACATTACATTGTCTGTTCCGATGCGTAAAAATCAACGCAATTTTGTGGAATTTTCTATTCAAAAACGAACAACAAGAAAACGAATTGAAATGCTGTTTTCACAACTTCACGGACAATTTAAACTAAAAACAAATCACGTAAAAACATTGCTTGGTTTATTCACAAGAGTTTTGTCCAAAATCACTGCTTTCACAACTATCCAGTACTTAAATTTGTTCGTATTCCAAAGGAGTTTAAACAAAATTAAAGTCAATTTATCCTAAATGCACAACAGGTTAAGTATTAAAATTCAACACTTATTCACTGAAAGAAAGGTTGTCATTTTGGCAACTTTTTTTTTGTGCTTTATAATTTCAAAGTTATTAACTCAAAGGCGTAACGTCTTAATGTCCAAAATTTCTATTATTTTTGTTCTCACTAAGTTTAAAACCGTGCAAAAGAAAAAAATTGTCGCACTGATTGGTGCAAGACCTCAAATTATCAAACATTCAGCGATTGAGCGTGCTGTCAAAAATAGTTTTTCGGATAAAATCGAATTGATTACCATTCATTCGGGGCAACATTATTCGCCCGAAATGTCCGATTTGTTTTTTCAAGAAATGGGTATCGACCAACCACAGGTAAATCTGAATGTGGGTAGTCTTTCCCATGCCAAACAAACGGCAGTAATGATGGAAAAATTGGACGAATATTTAGATGAAAATCCGTGTGATGCGTTTTTGGTTTATGGCGATACAAACTCGACTTTGGCAGGTGCTTTGGTCGCATCGAAACGCCAAATTCCACTTATTCACATTGAGGCTGGTTTGCGTAGCTTTGATAAGGCAATGCCTGAAGAAATTAACCGTATTATGACCGACCATGTGAGTTCGTTGCTCTTTTGCCCGACCAAAACGGCGATTGTTAATCTGAAAAACGAACATATCGTTCATCACGAACAAGGCGTGTTGAATGCGCCTGCGGTTTTTGAATGTGGCGATATTATGTACGATAATTCGTTGCATTTTGCCGATGTGGCGAAAACTCAAGCGACTGTTTTGCAAAAAAACGACTTACAAACCAATCAATTTATTCTTTCGACCATTCACAGAAATAGTAATACGGACGAAAAAAACAATCTGACAGCGATTTTTGAAGGTTTGTTGGAAGTTGTGAAAACACATGATATTCCTGTTGTTTTGCCGTTGCACCCACGCACAAAAAAAATGATGTCGCAGTTGTTAGATAGTGAACTATTAGTCCAAATAAGCAACGATAACCGATTGAAAATCATTGACCCTGTTGGGTTTATAGACATGATTGCACTTGAAGAAAATGCACGATTGATAATCACGGATAGCGGTGGTGTTCAGAAAGAAGCGTATTTTTTCAAAAAAGCAGGCGTGATTTTAAGACCGCATACAGAATGGGTCGAAATTGTCGAAAATGGCTGTGCAACGTTGGTTGGAGCAGATAAAAATAAAATGATTGAGGCTGTTAATTACTTTTTGGCAAAAACAGATTTGCAGTTTCCCGAAGTTTTCGGCGACGGAAAAGCATCAGAATTTATACTTTCTAAAATCGTCGCTTTGTGCTAATCGTTGCTGTTGATAGGATAACGCCACGTATTCAATACGTTTTTGACCGCATAAAAGATTTTCGGCAAATAGAAATTGAATTAATTGAAAATCAACAAAATACGAACGTTTATCACTATTCGCAAAATTTAGCTGAAACCGAAATTGGACTGAAAGCATCGCCTTTATTGTACGGTGAAGAACTTGTCAAAGAAGACGGAATTTACCAAGAAACGTTGTGTTTTAACGGAATTGCAGACCCATTAGCAAGCATTTTTTATCATTTGTCACGCATGGAGGAATATCATTATTCCAATTACGACAAACATGGGCGTTTTCAGGCGAAAGATAGCTTTGTAGAAAAATACGGTTTGGGCAAAAAATTGATGACCGAACGTTGGATTAATGCATTTTTGAATGACTACGAAAAACAGACAAACACAAGCGTTTCAGTAAAAAAAAGACCTTTAAAATTTACCTTGACTTTTGACATTGATAATGCGTATGCGTTTAAAGGAAAACCTTTTTTACGTCAATGTGCATCATTAGTTAAAGATGTCATTCGCTTGGATTTTGTACGTTTTTTAGCAAGAATTTCCACGTTTTTCGGCTTGCAAAAAGACCCTTACGACACGTATCAAAAAATGGAAGAATACGCCAAAAAAACAAATATTCGCTTGTTTTGGCTTTTGGGCGATTACGGAACGTTTGATAAAAATTTACCGAATAATGCACCAAAACATTTGCGGTTAATTCAGAAATTGGGAACGAAATTCCCGATTGGATTACACCCAAGTTATGGTTCAAATACAAATGAAAATGCTTTATTGAAAGAAAAGAAAATTTTAGATAAAACATTGAATACAAAAACTTTATCTTCTCGTCAACATTTTTTAAAATTGCAATTCCCGACCACGTATCAACGCAATATTAACGCAGGATTTCAAGAAGATTACACACTTGGTTTTGGCGATAAATTAGCGTTTCGAGCAGGAACATTACAGGCATTTCCATTTTTCGATTTGACTAAAAATCAGCAAGAAAATTATTTAATTTTTCCGTTTGCCTACATGGACGGAACGTTGAAAGATTATTTACATTTGTCGGTTGCTGAAAGTAAAAAAGAAATTCAAGAATTGATTGACGAGGCGCAGTTATTTGGTGGAAATTTTATCGCTATTTGGCACAACGAAACCATTAGCGAATGGCATAATTGGCGAGGTTGGTCGGAGTTAATTGATTATACAATAGCGCAAATTCATGAAGTACGTCATTGATTTTAACATACCGCAATCCGATTGGAAAATCGAACCGAATTTTAAGTTTTTAAGTTTCGGTAGTTGCTTTTCCGATGAAGTTGGAAATCTTTTGAAACAAGACGGTTTTTCGGTCGTTTCCAATCCGTTTGGTGTGCTTTTTCACCCTATTCCGTTAGCAAAAAACATTCAGAAAATCATTCGTAAAGATTGTACAACTCAAATCGTCCAACACCACGATTTATTTTTTTCGTGGAATGCTTCGGGGATATTTTTTTCGTATGCTCAACCAGACTTAGAAAACCGCTTTGCAACAACGATTGAAACACTTCACGAGCAACTGAAAAACGCAGATGTTTTACTGATAACATTTGGAACTTCCTTTGGTTATCGCCACGTTGAAACCAGTGAAATTGTTGCAAATTGCCACAAACAGCCACAAATGTTGTTTCAAAAAGAATTGTCCGAACTTTCCGAAATGCGTACTATTTGGACGGAAACACTCGCTAAATTAAAAGCGTTTAATCCGCATTTAAAGGTTATTTTTACAGTCAGTCCTGTCAAACATTTGCGTGACGGCATTATCGAAAATGTACGCAGTAAAGCACGGTTGATTGAGTTGGCGCATGAATTAGGCGAAAATTATTTTCCGAGTTTTGAGCTTATCCAAGAGCAACTGCGTGATTATCGTTTTTACAAAGTTGACGGTGCACACCCGAACGAAATTGCCATTCAGGAAGTTTACAAACGCTTTATCGAAACGTATTTTTCGGATAACGCCAAAGAATTTCAGCAGGAAATAACGAAATTTAACACCTTAAAAAATCATCGCTCGCTGTACGCAGAAAGCACCCAAACGAAAGCCTTGAACGAGCGTATCGAGCTGGAATTTAAAAGGTTGAAAGGGAAGTATTCTTTTTTCAATATTGAGTAAAAAGACTCCACTAAAAAAGAAAAACAAAAAAAGAATTGCACATTTAGAAAATCGTATTATCTTTGCACCCTTAAATTAAATATTTATTATATGAATTCTTACGAAACTGTTTTCATTTTAACTCCCGTTTTGTCTGATGAGCAGGCAAAGGAAGCAGTGCAAAAATTCGAAAAAGAAATTGTTTCTTTTGGCGGAAAAGTAAAGTTTGTTGAAAATTGGGGCTTGAAAAAATTAGCTTACCCAATTCAGAAAAAAACAACTGGTTTTTATGCTCTTGTTGAGTTTGAAGGCGAAGGCGATGTTGTTGGTAATTTGGAAGTTGCGTTCAAACGTGACGAGCGTGTAATGCGTTTCCTAACCATTAAAATGGATACCGACCACGTAGCTTACGCAGAAAGAAGAAGAGCAAAAAATGGTAACGCTCAAGTAGCAGAGGCTTAATTATTTTAAACAATTAAAATTTTTCGAAAATTATGGCACAAGATGATATTCGTTATTTAACGCCGATTAACATCGACATTAAAAAACAAAAGTACTGTCGTTTCAAGAAAAGCGGCATTAAATTTATTGATTATAAAGACGGTAATTTCTTATTGAAATTAGTTAACGAGCAAGGTAAAATTTTACCACGCAGAATCACTGGTACTTCTAAAAAATACCAAACGAAGGTTAATAAAGCAATTAAAAGAGCACGTCACTTAGCAATTTTGCCTTACGTTGGCGATATGTTGAAGTAATCTTTGTTTAATCTTTAAATTTGAATTAAAATGGAAGTTATATTAATTAAAAACGTAGATAAGTTAGGTTACAGAGATGAAGTTGTAACGGTTAAACCAGGTTATGGTCGTAACTATCTTATTCCTCAAGGATATGCTACATTAGCTACTCCTTCAAACAGAAAAGCACACGAAGAAAAAATGAGACAACGTGCGCACAAAGAAGAGAAAATCGTTGCTGAGGCTCAAGAAATTGCAGCTAAAATACAAGAAGTTTCTATTAAAATCTCTACAAAAGTTGGTGACAGCGGTAAGATTTTTGGTTCTGTAAATACAGTTCAATTAGCTGAAATGTTAAAGGAAGCTGGATTGGATATCGACAGAAAATCATTGAAAATCAAAGGCGATAGTATCAAAGAAGTTGGCACGTACGAAGCGGAAGCTATCTTACACAAACAAGTGAAAGTTGCTTTTAACTTTGAAGTTGTCGGAGAATAAATTAGATATTTTTTATATCAAAAAAGGGTTGATTTTTCAACCCTTTTTTAGTTTAAAATCAAGATTACAATGAAATTTAAAGAAATAATTGGCAACGTAGAAAAATTTCACGATGCGTTTGGCATCAAGAACCATTACGAGCAAACACTTTTAACACACGACGAAGCGTTATTGCGCTTTAACTTGATGAAAGAAGAAAACGAAGAATATTTTGAAGCTGTGAAAAATAACGACATCGTTGAAATTGCCGATGCATTGGGCGACCAACTGTATATTTTATGCGGAACGATTTTACGCCATGGATTGCAACATAAAATTGAAGAAGTTTTTCAAGAAATACAACGCTCTAACATGAGTAAATTGGACAAAGACGGCAAACCGATTTACAGAAAAGACGGCAAAGTATTAAAATCCGATTTATACTTCAAACCGAACATCAAAAGTATTTTAGAACGTTAAATTTTGATTAAATAAACCTTGTTTTGGTTCAAGGAACGTGAAATGTTAAAATTAATAATTACATTCATGTTTTCAATTTGAATTGAATGAGATTTATAACGTTACTATGTTGCTTTACGATTACTTTTTTTGTTTCTGCCAATACCGCAGAAAAGAAGAGTTATGCGTCAACATTAGCGTTGCAATCTATTAGTTCGGGCGAACTTCTTTCAAGAGAAAAATTGACAAGTTTATTCGATTATTATTCTGAAAATAGCATTGATTCACTTTATATTTTTGGCAATCAATTAATCGAAACAGGCTTGCGTTATGAAAATTGGTTTTACATCAATTACGGTAAATCTATTCTTGCATCTTACTTTAACTCGATTTCAAAAGTCGATATTGCGATACAACTATCAAAAGAAGGTTTGGATTACGCACTCAATCTTCAAGACCACGAAATGATATGTTGGCTACACAACCAAATCGGAATCTCGTATGTGTTGAGCAAAAAGTACAAAGAAGCTCGAAAATGGTTTGAAAAATCACTTGCATCGGGCAAACAAACAGGGAATTTTCAAGAAAACTGCATGGGCTATAAAAATATTGCCGAGTCGTATTACCGTGAGGGAAATTTTGAAAAAGCAATTGATTACGCTACAATTTACATTAAAAACATCGACCACATTAAAAGCAAAGGTGCGTTAGCAAAAGTTTATAACACGCTGGGAAATATCTACCGAGACAAAGAAGATATGAAAAAAGCGGAACTGTATTATACCAAATCGTTAGAAACAGCACAAGAAATAACATCGGCGTTGGTTCGGGCGAATGCGTTGAATAACTTAGCAATTGTCTATTTTGAAGACAATCCCGACAAGGCGAAAGAGTATTTTATAAAGGCGTTTAAAGTACGTCAACAGCACAAAAATCCTACGTTTATCGCTGATTCGTACCTCAATTTAGGAACGTGGCATTACATCATGGAAAATGTTGATAGTGCCATTTATTATTATCAATACATGTATGATTATTGTGTAAAACACAAATATTTTGATGGTCAAATTGAGGCTTTGGAGGCACTCGAAGAAGTTATTGGCGACATGCAAAAAAGCAAATTATATAACGACGAACGGACAGCGTTACAAAAACAAATCGCCATAGACAGACAGCGTGTTTTGGAAGAATACATCGAAAAAACACAACCAAAAATCGAAGAAGAAAAACAAAAAAGCAAACCATTTACACAAAACGTCTCCATCGAACTGCCTTATCTAAAAGTTTTTATCTTGCTGATTATCGCAACAATGAGTGTTTTTATATTTTTCTCATATCGAGGGAAGAAACGGAGATAAATGGTTTTAGTTGATGTGTTTCTTCGCAAGGCAAACGCATTTAAAATCTTAAAATTTTCAACAAGTAATTTAAACTCCTCTTACTTCAACAAAACTTCTATTTTCACAGGTAAATGGTCGGAATAACCGCCTAAATATTTTGGACCGACATATACTCTAAACGGCACGTCCTTGCCTTTGTAATTTTCGATTAAATACGGAAAAGAAAGTATCTCGCCCGAATTTCTTACCACTTTCAATTTTTTAGTATTAAACAACGTTGGGCTAACCATAATATGGTCTAAAACCTCCCATTCATCACGGTAATTGTAACTACCTCCGTATTTTCCTGATTCTTTGGCAATCATCGGTGTTAAGCGTTCTGCTACTTTTTTCGGAGCAACATCTTGCGGATAATCGTTTAAATCACCCATGAAAATAAATTTGGCATTGGGGTCAACTCTCATTACAGAATCAATAAATTGAACAGCTAATTCCGCCGCCATCAAACGATTTGGCTCTGATTTTTCTGCTCCTCCTCGCCTACTCGGCCAATGATTGACCATAAAATAAACACTCTCTGTCTTGAAATTGAATTTTGCCCACAGAATATCACGTGTCGGAATATCTGTCGTGACTGTTCTAAAACGAAGAAAACCAGAAGTTTGCAGTTTTAAACGTGTCGAATCATAAAACAAACCAACATCAACACCTCGTTCGTCCTCCGAATCATAATGTACAACGCCTAATTTGTTACTTTTTCTCGCTTTCAAAAGGTCGTACAACACTTGTGAATTTTCAATTTCAGCAACGCCCAAAGCTAAAATATTCCCCATATCGTCCATCACTTGCGCCAACTTTTTTACATGGTCATGATAGCGTTCTGATGTCCATTTATATTCGCCTGCCGGCAAAAATTGCTCATCATTTTTCGTAGGATCATTAATTGTATCATACAGATTTTCAACGTTATAAAATCCAATAACGCTCGTTTTTTTCACTTGTGAGCAAGCAACCGAAACGTAAAAAACAAAAATAAAAAAGGTTATCTTTCGCATCTTAATCGTTTAATTCAAAATCATTTGTTTTTGGAACTTCCATAAAAGCCACTCTAAATTTTTCGGGTAACGATGCTACTTTTCTTATTTTCAAGTCAATCCATGCACCTTCTACAGTGACAACGCACGACAATTCGCCGTCTTCTCTGTAAATTTCGGACACCATTGACCATTTTGAAAATGCTCTTTCAACCTTTTTTAAATACGTTTTCACCGTTAACTCTTGTACGCCCAAAATTTCTTTGTAATACACCAATTCTTCTTTGAACAAAATTGGTCCAAATTTTTCATGCGCTAACATTTCCAGCGAAAAACCTCCTACATCCAACAACTCTAACCGTGCAGAAGCGGCAATATCTGCGTATGCCGAATGTCTTAAATGTAAATTGGGGTCTATCTGCGACCAAAGAACTTTTGTTTTAAAAACACTCATCTTTCAATTTATTTCTTCACAATCAACGGATAGATTAAACTTTCCAAACCGTTGATTTTTATTTCTAATATTTGTTGCAACTGCTGACCTAATTTCCCTGGCGGAAATCCTTTTTGTTTAAACCAAACCAAATAAGGCTCGGGAAGTTCAATCAAATAGCGTCCGCTATACTTCCCAAAGTGAATTTTAGCATTTGCCAACTCCACTAATTGTTGCCTTGCCTGCTCTTGGTCTAACATTATTTCGGAATACGTTTCAATGTTTCCAATAAAAATTTCCAATATTTCTGTACCGAAGAAATCTGCACACGCTCGTCAGGAGAATGCGCTCCGTAAATATTTGGTCCAAAAGAAATCATGTCTAATTTCGGAAAATGTTTGCCTAAAATTCCGCACTCCAAACCTGCGTGACACGCCAAAACTTTTGGGTTTTCGTTGTTCATTTCTTTGTAAAGTTCGGTCATCAGTTTTAAAATCGGGGAATTTGGTTCGG
>DAOMPZ010000016.1:0-20800 GCA_035445045.1 Crocinitomicaceae bacterium
ACACGACTTTGTGTTTTGGTCAAGATTTAAAATTGTGGCATAACGTTGTTGATGAGCAATTCAAATGGTATCGCAACACGCTATTTGTCGGAGCAAACGATACCTTGACTATTTCATACAACCAGCTTCAACCGAATAGTGTTGTCAGTCTTTCTGTTTTTGATGATTGTAATGAATATAAGGTAAATGTTCATGTTAAATTACTGCCGATAACAACGTTTAATTTGGCGGAAGATACACTTTTGGCGTGTCCGCTGATAGATAAAATTGTCACGCCTACGGACAATACCTTGAGTGTTGTTTATTGGCAAACAGCGGGCGACACCACCATTTTGACAGAAAATTCCTACACGTTTAATGGTTCGCAAACGCAAAGTGTTTATGTGTGGGCGATGGACGAAAATAATTGCCCGACAACAAGCGATACCGTTGTGTTTGTTGTGCCAAACCAAACCTTGAAATTAACCGCAAGTGCAGGCGTACATTGTTACGGCGATTCGGTGTTGTTGACGTATCATTCTACCTTAGATTCGGTTGTTTTTAAAACGCCACACACGACGATTAACAACGATTCGCTGTGGATTACGATGAACAGCTACACCGCAGGAAAATATAGCGTTGAGGCTTGGGATACTTTGGGTTGTTTTTATAAAGATTCCATTATTTTAATCAATCATGCGTTGCCGACTATTCCGCTTTCTTCCGATACGATTTTATGTTTAGATGATTATTTTGGTAATCAATTTTGGAATGAAAATTACACGATTATTTGGAATAATCAAACGGCAGATAGTGTTGCTGTGACGAATAATTCGTGGTATGAAGTAACCGTTATGAACAATCAGACAGGTTGCGTTTGGACAGATTCCATTTACATCACGGCAGTTAATTGCACAGACGAATTACCGAATGTCTTTACGCCAAACGGAGACGGAATAAATGATTATTTTGTCATTGACGAGGCGATTATTTACCCTAATAATTACTTGTTGATTTTCAATCGTTGGGGCGAAGTTGTGTATGAAACGCACGGTTATAAAAATACCTTTGACGGAACAAAATTAATGGACGGCACTTATTTCTATCGTTTTTACCACAATTACAAAGACTTCCCCGAAAAGAAAATGGATGGATTTTTTCATATTTTGAGGTAAAGAATTTTTGCCTGCTAATTTGCGGTAGGACTCAAAAAAAAACAGTCTTTTGTCTTCGATGCTATTTCGTGGTGTCTTTCTGTCTAAAAAAATGTACTTTTACCTCAATTAAAAATTATAAATGAATTAAAAATGCCGTTATTCAAAGAGTATTGACAGACTGATAGAATCAATGGCTATGTTAATATTGAAAAGAAATAATCAACTAAATATACTTAATTAACAATGTCAACATATAGAGACTGTTTTTTCACAACTTTGTGGACATTTTCACTCAAAATAAATCACGCTAAAACTTTCCATGAATTAGCAACAAGAATTCTTTCAAAAATAACAGCATTCACTATAATTTAGTACCTTAACTTTTTTATTGACGACCGAAGTATTGGAAAAACTAAAATCAATTTATGTTAAATCCCAAATGCACAACAAGTAAAAATACTGTTTTTTTAAAACAAAAACCGAATAATCTTTGGTAGAAAAATCATTAAACCTATGACCAACGCAGTTATTGCGCTCATAAAAACAGCTGCTGCGGATAAATCTTTGATTTTCTTAATTTTTTCGTTTTTTTCAGTTGTCAAAAAGTCGGCTATATTCTCCTTATGCTAACATTTTTCTAAAATCTTCTATCGCATCATTCAAACCTTTTGGATTTTTTCCGCCTGCTGTTGCAAAGAACGGTTGACCACCGCCACCACCTTGAATGTGTTTGGCAATTTCTCGGATAATTGTACTCGCATTTAAGTTTTTATCTTTTACTAATGTTTCGTCAATAATTAAAGAAAGGGAACATTTATCGCTGTCCGTTCCGCCGATTAAGCCAACGAAATTTTCTGTTTCACCTTTGAGTGCGTACAAAATATCTTTAATGCTGTTTGCGTCTAAATTTAATTGCTCAATTAAAACATTCATGTCGTTTTGAGTTGTAATTTTAGATTTCAACTCATTTTTAACGCTCATCGCTTTTTCTTTCTGCAATTTCTCAATGTCTTTTTGCAAATCATGGTTTTTAGCAAGCACGTCTTCAATTGCTTTTTTCAAATCTTTTGGATTTTTAAATAGCAAAGCAATTTCATCGAGTAACGCAGATTTATCGTTTAATTCTTGTTCTGCCGTGATATTCGTAATTGCCTCCACACGTCTAATTCCTGCCGCAACGGCTGTTTCTACTTTAAACTTAAAAAGACGAATTTCACTTGTATTAGCTACGTGTGTTCCTCCGCATAATTCCACTGAATTTCCGAATTTGATAACACGCACTTTATCGCCATATTTTTCGCCAAATAATGCCATTGCGCCCATTTCTTTTGCTGTATCCATGGACGTTTCACGAAGTTCGTTTAGAGCAATTCCTTTGCGAATTTCGGTATTTACCAATTCTTCAACTTTTTCCAATTCTTCCGCTGTTACTTTGCTAAAATGAGAGAAGTCAAAACGCAAATAATTTTCATTTACTAACGAGCCTTTTTGTTCAACGTGCGTTCCTAAAACAGTACGCAAAGCATGGTGTAATAAGTGTGTCGCACTGTGATTGCTTGTTGTTAAACGACGTTTTGTTTCGTCCACAACAGCTGTAAAAGTCGCAGCTGGATTGCTTGGCAATTTCTCCGTAAAATGCACAGTTAAACCATTTTCTTTCTTCGTGTCAACAATGTATGTTTTTTCGCCATTTGCTTCGATGTAACCTCTGTCGCCAACTTGACCGCCACTTTCTGCATAAAAAGGCGTTGGATTTAAAACAAGTTGATAAAACGTTTTCTGCTTTTGCGTGATTTTGCGATAACGAACGATTTTTGTTTCAGCTGTTAATTGGTCATAACCAACAAAAGTTGAATTTTCATCGTTTGAAACATTTACCCAATCATCTGTTTCGATGGTTGTTGCCGAGCGTGAACGTGTTTTTTGTTTTTCTAATTCGACTTCAAAGCCTTGTTCGTCAACGGTCAAATTATTTTCTCTTGCGATAAGCGAAGTCAAATCGACAGGGAAACCAAAGGTGTCGTAAAGTTCAAAAACTTCAACGCCTCCCAATTCTGTTTTTCCAGCTTTTTTAGTTGTTTCAATCAATACTGAAATACGACCGATGCCGAGTTCCAACGTTCTGAAAAAACTTTGTTCTTCTTCAAAAATGACTTTCTCAATAATGTCTTTTTGCGTTAAAAGTTCGGTATATGAATCACCCATTAATTTACCTAAAACAACAGATAATCCTGACAAAAATGGTTCTTTTAATTTCAGCGTTGAATAACCGTAACGCACCGCACGTCTTAAAATTCGGCGGATAACATAACCAGCTCCTGTATTCGACGGTAACTGTCCGTCAGCGATAGAAAATGCAATTGCTCGAACGTGGTCAGCAATCACACGAAGTGCAATATCCACTTCTTCGGTTTTGCCGTATTTCATGCCCGAAACTTGTTCGATATGCTGAATTAATCCTTGGAATAAATCGGTGTCATAATTGGACATTTTTCCTTGTAAAACCATTGCCAAACGCTCTAATCCCATTCCTGTATCAACGTGTGTTGCAGGTAATTTTTCGAGTGAGCCGTCTGCTTTTCGGTTGAATTGCATAAAGACATTGTTCCAAATTTCAATCACTTGTGGGTGGTCGTTGTTGACCAAAGATAAACCCGAAATTTCGCCTTGTCTATCTGCTAACGGTCGAATGTCCACATGGATTTCTGTACACGGTCCACACGGCCCTGTATCGCCCATTTCCCAAAAATTATCTTTTTTACTCGCCAAAATAATACGATCTTCGGCAATGTATTTTTTCCAAATATCAAACGATTCAGTATCGGCAGGAACGCCATCTTTTTCGTCGCCCTCGAAAACCGTTACATAAAGTTGGTCTTTCGGAATTTTATAAACCTCTGTCAATAATTCCCACGCCCATTCAATGGCTTCTTTTTTGAAATAATCGCCAAACGACCAATTTCCTAACATCTCGAACATCGTGTGATGATAGGTGTCCACGCCAACTTCTTCCAAATCGTTGTGTTTTCCCGAAACACGTAAACATTTTTGAGCATCGGCAATACGACGATTTTTAGGTGTTTCATTGCCTAAAAAATAATCCTTAAATTGGTTCATTCCTGCGTTGGTAAACATCAAAGTTGGGTCGTTTTTGATAACCATTGGCGCAGACGGAACGATTTGATGTCCTTTTTGCTCGAAAAAGTCGAAAAATTGTTGACGGATTTCTTGAAGTGTCATTGAATTTTAAATTTATGAAGTGCAAATTTAATGAAAGTCTTGTTTTTTTAATGAAGTTAAGGGATTTTTTAATAAAATTCGGTTTACAAAAAAAAAATGTTACTTTTGTACGTAATAAATCTTTTTAAAAAATTAACTATGAAATTTTTAGTAACCACGAAGCTGTATTTAGCGTGTATTTTTAGTATTTGTGTATTCGTGACAAGTTCCGTTTCCGCACAAGAATTTGAAAATTTAGGGGCAAATATTAATACAAAGGAGTATCAAGAGTGTGCGCCTTTTATTTCGCCTGACGGAAAAACATTATTTTTTTCCCGAAAGTACAATCCCGAAAGTGCGGGATCTGATGATATTTATTATTCTACTTTAGATGCGTCTGGAAATTGGACAAAAGCAATTCCACTCACAGGTTTCAATAATAAAAATCGAAATGTTGTTTATGATATTTCGCCTGACGGAAATCAGCTTGTTTTGTTGGGGAAATATGGTAGTTCGCCTACGGAAAATGGCTTGTCAATAGCTACAAAAACGGTTGATGGTTGGAGCGAGCCTGTACCTTTTGTTTTTGAGCGAGAAAGTGAAATTTCATGGGGAAACAATGCTTGTACATTTTCATCTAATAGAAATGTGATGATTGTAAGTTTGAAAGGCGATTTACACGTGAGTTTTAAAAATAAAAATGGGGTATGGTCTTTTCCAGCAGTTTTTAAAGGCGGCATTACCACAACATCTAATGAGTACACTCCTTTTTTGAGTTCTGATGACAAAACGCTTTACTTTTCGGGTGGCGGTCACGGAGGATTAGGAGGAAACGACATATTTAAAGTAACCCGATTAGATGATACGTGGTTGAATTGGTCAACACCCGAAAACCTTGGTGCGCCTATAAATTCAAGTGATTGGGAGTCTTTTTTCCGTGTTTCTGCAAAAGGCGATTATGCCTATGTATATTCATTGAAAACAAACAACGGTGATATTTTTCGTATTAAATTAGCGGAAACAGCGAAACCCGAACCTGTGCTTCTGGTGCGTGGTAAAGTGTTAAACGGCAAAACCAAGGAACCGTTGGGAGCAATGATTGTATATCGAGAATTGATTACAGGTAAAGAGATAGGTGTGGCATATACAAACCCCACGACAGGCGAATATCAAATTATTTTGCCCAAAGGAAAAACATACAGTTTTAGTGCTGAAAAAGAGAGTTTTTTCGGTGTAAATGACAACTTAGACGCTGTTAACATTACCGAATACACCGAATTAACACGTGATTTGTTGCTTACCCCGATAGAAATAGGCGTTTCCGTAAGGCTCAATAATATCTTTTTCAACACGAATGAGTCCACGCTTAAAGACGAATCTTATCCCGAATTAGATAGAATAGTGCAGTTTCTCAATGATAACAAGTCTATAGAAATAGAAATCACAGGTCATACGGACAATGTGGGCTCTGATGAATATAACTTGAAATTAAGTCGAGAGCGCACGAAATCGGTGTATGATTACCTTGTGTCTAAAGGAATAACGGCAACACGTTTGAAATACAAAGGTTACGGAAAAACTCGTCCTGTGGATACAAACGACACGGAAGAAGGTCGAGCGAACAATCGCCGAGTAGAATTTGAGATTACGAAAAAATAAGTGATTTTATTGAGGAATTTTAAATTAACATATCGTTTTTCTAATGGTTTCTAATTACTTTTTAGTAGCTTTGCCTGTTCATTTAAAAAAGATACTTTTATGCAGTTAGCAAACAGATTATCCAAATTAGAAGAGTCGGCAACCTTGGCAATGTCCCGATTGGCACGAGAATTAAAAGCACAAGGAAAAGATATTATTTCACTTTCATTAGGTGAACCCGATTTTAATACACCTCAATTTATCAAAGATGCGGCGGTTGAAGCATTGAACCAAAATTACACGAAATATCCACCTGTTCAAGGGTATGACGACTTGCGTGATGCGGTTGTGGAAAAATTTAAACGTGATAATGGCTTAAATTACAAACGTGAAAACATCATCGTTTCGACAGGTGCAAAACAATCCATTGCAAATGTTGTTTTTAGCTGTGTAAGCGAAGGTGATGAGGTGTTAATTCCTGCGCCGTATTGGGTTTCGTACATTGAAATCGTGAAAATGGCTGACGGTATTCCTATTGTGATACCAACAACGATGGACACCGATTTTAAATTAACGGCAGACGCACTCGAAAAAGCAATTACGCCCAAAACGAAAATGTTGATTTATTCGTCGCCTTGTAATCCGACAGGTTCGGTTTACAGCTACGAAGAGTTGAAAGCGTTGGCAGAAGTTATTGCAAAATACCCTAATTTGATTGTCATTTCGGACGAAATTTACGAACATATCAACTTCAAAGGAAAACACGAAAGTTTGGCGCAATTTGAAGCTGTTTTCAATCAAGTTGTAACCATAAACGGAGTTTCTAAAGCATGGGCGATGACAGGCTGGCGTTTGGGTTACATTGGCGCACCTACGAACATTGCGAGTGCGTGTAATACCATTCAAGGTCAATTTACGTCGGGAACAAATTCAATTGCGCAACGTGCGGCATTAGCAGCTGTAAAAGCTGATGTTTCGGTGTTGAAAGACATGGTTGCGGCTTTCAAAAATAGACGTGATTTGTGTTTGCGTTTGCTGGCTGACATTCCTGGAATTAAATGCAATGTTCCCGATGGAGCGTTCTATTTATTTCCCGATGTTACTGCTTATTTTGGTAAAAAACACGAGCAATATACAATAAATAGTGCAAGCGATTTAGCAACGTTTTTGTTGAACGAAGCCAATGTCGCTTTGGTAACAGGCGAAGCATTCGGAGATGAAAAGTGTATTCGTATTTCGTATGCAACTTCCGAAGAAATTTTAGAAGAGGCGTTACGCAGAATTAAATTGGCATTAGCAAAATTACACTAAGCGTGAAAGTCCAAGCATTATTTCAGTCATTTGCTACCAAGAAAATTTTGGTTATCGGCGACATGATGATTGATAGTTATATCAAAGGTTCTGTTTCGAGAATTAGTCCCGAAGCTCCCGTTCCGATTGTCAATTTTTCAGTTAAAGAAGACCGCTTGGGTGGTGCAGCAAATGTGGCGTTGAACTTAGTCGCTTTGGGTGCAACAACGTTTGTGGCTTCTGTTGTTGGTAAAGACGAACACAGCGAAGAAATGCTAAATTTGTTTCGTGCGCAAAAAATTGATTGTAGTTCTTTATTGCAAAGCGAAACACGTAAAACGACCGTAAAAACAAGAGTTTTAGGCAATAATCAACAACTTTTACGCATTGATACCGAACAGATAAACGCTATTTCCGAAACGGAGGAAAAACAACTAATTCAGTTAGTTTCTGACTTGATTTCCAAAGAAAAAATTGATGCGATTATCTTTGAAGATTACAACAAAGGCGTGTTAACCAAGCGTGTTATTTCTGAAATCATCAAACTTTCAAAAGCAAATAACATTATCACAACGGTTGACCCGAAGAAAGATAATTTTTTTGAATATCAAGGTGTTACGCTTTTTAAGCCGAATTTAAAAGAACTAAAAGAAGGATTGGACGTGCAATTTGATATTCGCCACGGACTGACAGAATTTGAACAAGCTGTTAAGGTGCTTTCTGAACGTTTGCAAAACGAAATTTCGTTTGTAACCTTATCCGAATTTGGAGTTTTTATCAAAGGAAAATCCGAGCAACATCATCTTTCGGCACATGTGCGCAACATCGCAGACGTGAGTGGGGCAGGAGATACCGTTATCAGCGTAGCGACGTTGGCATTAACCGCAGGAATTGACTTAAAAAATGTGGCGCAAATTGCTAATATTTCGGGTGGTTTGGTATGTGAAGAAGTAGGAGTGGTCAGCATTGACAGAGTGAAATTAGAACAAGAAATTTTAAAAATAATTGGGGAAGAAATCCTATGAGTGAAGTAAAACCGTACGGTCAAGAAGACAAAAGCAAAAAGTCGGAGGTAAAAGAAATGTTTGACAATATTTCGCCTAAATATGATTTTTTAAATCATTTTCTTTCCGTTGGAATTGATAAATTATGGCGCAAAAAAGCCGTAAAACAGCTAAAAGAAATTCAACCAAAAGCGATTTTAGACATTGCGTCGGGAACAGGTGATTTTGCGTTGGAGCTTTTGTCTTTGAAACCTACAAAAATTGTCGGAGCAGATATTTCCGAAGGAATGTTGGAAGTCGGTCGTCAAAAGATGAAGAAAAAAGGCGTTGACCACATTATTACCATGGAAGTTGGCGATTCTGAAAATTTAAAATACGAAGACAACACATTTGATGCATTGACAGTTGGTTTTGGCGTGCGCAATTTCCAAGATTTGGAAAAAGGATTGTCCGAAATGTTACGTGTTGTGCGTGCAGGTGGAAAAATTGTAATTTTAGAGTTTTCAAAACCGAAGAAATTCCCTATCAAACAATATTATGCGTTTCATTCTAAGTATGTTATTCCGTTTTTTGGACGTATGATTTCCAAAGATTCGAGCGCATATACGTATCTTCCTGAGTCGATACAAGCGTTTCCCGAAGGGCAAAATTTTGTGGAAATTATGCGGAAATTAGGCTACAAAGACGTTTATATGCTTTTGTGTTCGGGCGGAATTGCTACGATTTACGTTGGTACAAAGTAATATCTTTTCAAACTTTACGTTTTTTTGTCTGTGATGAAACAAGTGTTATTTTTTCTTTTGTTGTTCGTTGGGTCAACGGTTTTTTCCCAACAGCAAAAGATATTGAACTATTCTAAGTTCGACAAACGCTTTGCTCATTACGGATTTATGCTTGGTGCAAACATGACTTCGGTGGCGGTTTCCCCACGATTAGATGCGTTCTCCAACTATCAGATGATAAGCATTCAAAACATTCCGCAACCAGGTGCTGCCGTGGGAATTTTGACAACCATAAAATTAGGATTACCCATTTTTCGCTTGCGTTTTATTCCGACAATTTCCTTTCAAGAAAAATTATTTCGTTATAAATATGTGATGTTTAACGGAACGCTTGATGACCCGTATATCAACGAAGAACGTGTTGGGTCGGTGAATTTAGATTTTCCGTTGATGTTGCAATTTAGAACTTTGCGCTATAACAATTTTGCGATGTACGTTTTGGGCGGAGCGCAGTATTCTTTGGATTTACAATCGCAGGAAAAAGCAACGCAATCGGATATTGACCCTTTTTTGAAGTTTAAAAAACATGATTTTCAGTTTCAAGTTGGAACAGGTGTCGAGTTTTTCTTTCCGTTTTTCAAAATGGGATTAGAAATAAAAATGTCGCAGAGTTTTAAAAATACATTCATCAACGACAATACGTTTATTTCAAGTCCGATTGACAGAATGTTGCAACGAACATGGTGTTTTTCAATCATTTTTGAAGGCTAATGATTAAAGTTGTTGATTTTATTATTACGCCCGAACAAGCAAAAGACACCGATTTTTTGCAAAAACTCATTCAACGAGAATTAAAAATTAACGATAATTCATTTGACTTTCGGTGGCTCAAACGTTCGATTGATGCCCGAAAAAAGCAAATAAAAATCAATGCACGTTTTGAAGTAGCGATAGGCGAGGAGTTTCCCAAACGAGAAATTTTTTTTCAAGGTCAAGATGTTTCAAAATCTCCCGAAATTCACATTATTGGTGCAGGTCCAGCAGGACTTTTTGCAGCCTTGCGAGCAATACAATTGGGTTTAAAACCAATTGTTTTTGAACGAGGAAAAGATGTTCGGGAACGACGTAGAGATTTGGCGAAAATCAGTAAAGAACAAGTTGTCAATCCCGAATCCAATTATTGTTTTGGCGAGGGTGGTGCAGGAACATACTCGGACGGAAAATTATACACACGCTCCAAAAAACGTGGTGACGTGCAGAAATCGTTGGAATGGTTTGTTCATTTTGGCGCAGATGATGATATTTTAGTTGATGCGCACCCACATATCGGGACGAACAAGTTGCCACACATTATCGTTGCGATGCGTGAAGAAATTATTAAATTAGGCGGAGAAGTTCATTTTAATTCCAAAATGACTAATTTAGTTATTGAAAATCAATCGGTTAAGTCTATTGAAATTAATAACGAAAAAGTTATTTCCGTTGAAAATTTGGTTTTGGCAACAGGACATTCCGCACGAGACATTTATTATTTATTGCACGAAAAAGGCGTAAAATTAAAGGCAAAAGGTTTTGCTTTGGGTGTTCGCATTGAGCATACACAAGAATTGATTGATACGTTGCAATATCACGGTCGTTTGAATGACGAATTTTTACCACCAGCAAGTTATGCGTTGGTTACACAAGTTGACGGCAAAGGTGTTTACTCGTTTTGTATGTGTCCAGGTGGAATTATTGCGCCGTGTGCTACTGAAAATGGCGAAGTTGTAACGAATGGTTGGTCGCCGTCCAAACGGAATAATCCCTATTCTAATTCGGGAATTGTCGTGCAGATTGATGCCGAAGATTTTAAGGATTATGAAATTAATCCGTTTGTATGCTTAGATTTTCAAAAAGAAGTTGAAAAAGCGTGTTGGCTTGCTGCTGGAAAAACACAACACGTTCCTGCGCAACGAATGTTGGATTTTGTGAATGGTGTCGTTTCTGAAGATTTTCCGAGGAGTTCGTATGTTTCGGGTATTGTCAGTTGTGATTTGAATAAAATTTTGCCACCTCAAATTTCCAAACGCCTTAAACAAGCCTTTTTAGATTTTGAGAAAAAAATGCCTGGCTATTTAACGAATGACGCTGTTTTACACGCTCCCGAATCACGGACAAGTTCGCCTGTACAAATTCCCCGAAACCCCGAAACCCTCGAACATATCGAAATCAAAGGGTTTTATCCGTGTGCCGAAGGTGCAGGTTACGCAGGTGGAATTATTTCCGCAGCAATTGACGGAATGGCTTGCGTGGAGCGTATATCACTTAAATTTCAGCCAAAGTTTTAGGAATTATAATTATACATTTTGTATTATACAAAATGTATAATTTTTTATTTTCAAAAATAGATTTATTTTGATAAACTCAAGTTTATCCGTAATGCTTCTGAAATAAGATTTTGAAAAATTTCCCGATTTAATTTTCACTCCACATCTAAAATTTCCACATCAAAAATCAATACGGAATTTGCAGGAACTTTATCGAGTTTGCTGTCTGCGTAACCTAATTGTGGTGGAACAACTAATTTTGCTTTTCCTCCTTTTTTAAGAGATGAAAATGCTTCTTTCCAACCGTCAATAAGCACACGTGTTTCAAATGTTACGGGGTTTTCTTTGGAGCATTGGTCAAAAACTTGTCCGTTTAGAAGTTTGCCCGAATAGCAAAATGTTACCTTGTCTGTAAATTTGATAAATTCTTCGCCCTCGCCCTCGTTTTCAATGGATAAATACAACCCCGATTCGGTTTTTTCAAATTTTTCGGGTTGTTTTTGAACGTAGGTTTTAATTTCTTTATCGAAATTCGATAAATCTTCATCGGAATACGTTTGACAGGAAAAAGAAACTCCCCAAACAAGTGCTAATAACGTAAGTGCTCTAAAATTTTTCATGGTTTATTTATATAAATTATTTTTAAATGGTCCGAAAGAGTCTAATACTTCAGTAAGTACATTATCTGACTTTTCAAATTGCGGAAATCCATCTTTATAAAAAGTTGAATCTATTATTGTTCCTGTAAAATGATAATTTTTCCACCAACCTTGCTTGTTTCCTTTTACATAACGACCTTCATTTTCGGGAGAACTGTCATCTGAACTGTATTCAATAACATAACCATTTCCATTTTTGAAGTTACCAAAGTTCATTTTATTACCGAGTGTATCAAGGACAAGTTCAATCTCCATTAAAAGATTATTTTTCATAACAACTTTTGATTTTAATTTTCCGTTTTGGTAATAATTAGTGAAATGAATGATAGTGTCTAAACCTTGAGAAAAAACTTTATATTCTTGTTGGAGAGTAGTTTTATTTCCAGCACGATATTCGCTCCAATATTCTTTCCCTTCATATTCAAATTTTTTCGAATTTTCACATCCGACTAATAATACAATGGTCATTATGGTTACTATGTTTTTCATCTGCTATAACTCATTTCTATCCAACAAAACTACACAAATGTCTCCAAATATGGTTGATTGTCGTTATTTTAACTACCAATCATTATTTAATGTATTTAAACATTTGTTATTTCTTCTTCGTTTTTTATTTCATGAAGCAAAGGTTCTACATTTGAATAGTCTTTAATCACTTTTATTACAAGTAGAGCAGATGCAATACCGAGAATGTTCCTAATTAGACTTACAATTGTACTATTAATTAATACGTCAACTGTTTCTTTTATGCTCATTTGTGATGCAATTTGCCCGAGAAAAAGACTTGTAATCCAAAGTCCCCACCACCAGCCTACAGCACGTGTTGTAAGGTTGTGATGAAATCCTAATTGATTTTTCTTTAGCAAGTTTTGTGTCTCTTCGTATAACTCTTTCATTATTTGATATGGTCTGAAGAATGATATAATAGGAACAAACCAACTTCCTGCAACCCAACCTTCTGAGTACGATAAATTATTTACTTTTAAATGTAAGTTATAATACGCTCGTCTAAACCATTGAATAAATGTCACGGCAGAAACAATGAACCATATTAAGTATAGAATGGCAATTACTTGCTCCCTTACGTCATTTGTGTTTATCATTTCTGTTGTAACTTCACCACCGTTTTTGGCAATTTGAAGTAAGTTGTATTGAAAATATCCAGAAATTAATGATACAATTTCCAATATCAACATAATCCACATAAGTGTAATAGCGTTTTTTGCTCTTTGTCCGTTTGGTTTTAATTCTCCCATTTTATTTTCCTATATCCAACAAAATTACACAAATATTCCCAAAAGAGTTGATTTGGTGTGATATTTTGCGACTGAACACTACACTTCAAAGTTCATTGGTTCTTTTCTTGTGTCACGTATAAAAATTACAACTATTGAAATAATAGCTGCCAATGAGATAAAAACAGCAGAGGTATTATCTGGAGTTATTTCGTTAGAGTGAGAAACAGGTTGAATTAAACCAAATAAAATAATTCTCTTTTCAAATAGTGAAAATGAAAGTTCATTAACCAAAAATAACTGAATATAAAGAATGAATTTATTTGAATAAAGTCTATTTAGAACAAATGAAAACACAAAATTTGTAACTATTCCAATCATGTTAGGAATTAAAACTGTTGTCAGTCCAAGTAAAAAATATTTACCTTGCCAATCATAGCAGTTATTAAATATCACCAATAAGGTAATATTCAAAATATGATAAGTAATCAATTTATTCGTTTTCAAACTTTACTTTATTTTAGTGTATATAACCTTTTGTCACTCTTTTCTATACTGTAAAGGTAAGCATTTCATTTTTTCACCCTTGAATATCAATAGTAAGTTTTGACCTTTCCAAACAAAAACAAGGTCTGTGGGATTTACGGATTTTGGAATTATAATAGTAGAATCTACCTCCTTTGCGTATTCCAATTCTGCAAAATAGGTTGTGTCAATTGTAGTTTTATAAATCAGTCCACCTAAATATGTTTCTCCAATACCTGTTGTTTCTAAAGGTGTCCCACCCCAATATTCTTGATGAAAGTAACTTATCACTTTTTTATTACACCATTCACATTTGATTATTTTTAAATCACCTTCAATTCTAATAAACATAAACAACCACATAATTGGAATATATAGCAATAAAATAATAGGAGTTATTATACTGATAGCAATTTTACCAGCCTTTTTCCGTATAGAAAGAAACAAATAAATCCCGAATAAGAGAATTAATATACAAGGGATTGTTGTTGGAATATTAGCCGAAAAAAAATGATAACCTGAAATTATAACCGTTATCCAAAATAATGCGACTCCAATCAAGGTAAATAATACTATCTTTTTAAAGTTCATTTTGGGTATCTTTTATTGGTTCTAATGTTAAAATATTAACAAATTTACAAAAATATTCCAAACATAATCTGACTTAGTCCGATTGCAATCAATTAAAATTTAATTGGTGTAACGGTGTAACCTTCTTTTTTCAAAAGCTCAATAACGCCCTCTTCACCGCCCAAATGTCCTGCGCCAACAGCAATAAAAGCCGTCTGATTTTTGATGATTTCTTTGATTTGCGGTATCCAATTGAGGTTTCTTCCTTTCAAAAAAACATCTTGCTCATCGTTGATAACGCCTTGTTTTGAAGAAATGTAAATGTATAGCGAATCCAAATATTGCTTTTTGTAAAATTGTTGCATTATTTGTAAATCGTCTTTCGAGCCTTCGCCCTCGCCACGAACGCCTGCCATAACCATTTCCGTTTGTTGTTCTTTGGAAAGGTTGTCAAAAATCCCGATTTGTTGTTCAATCGTTTCCAAACCTAAGGTTTTGATTTTCTTCGCTTGAGCGATTTCGGTAATTGTCTTTTCGTAAGACTCCGTTTTGCCCATAAATTGTAGTTGCATAATCGTTTGCAAGACTACAAAAGGTTTCATTTTTCCAAACGATGTTCGAAAAGCGTCCGCGTCCAAACCTGTGTTTGCTTTGACCCAAATTAATAAAGAATCGGTTTGCTCTTTATTGAAAAAATCGAATAGCGAACCCTCTTTTAAGGTCAAATATTTCAGAGCATCAGCTTGGTTTATGTCCGCAATTTCCATAACAACCGCATCAGATTTCGCAATAGTTTTTTCCAATGATTTTGAGAAATAAAAATAATCTTTCTCAATTAAGTGCATCGTTCCGAATAGGTAAGACGGCTTTGAAAGTCCGTTTCCTTCAATTTTCCACAAAAGTGACTTTTGTTCGGGAACGTTTTCAGTTACACGATAAACAAAGGAACTTAATCCGATAAATGAGGCAATTAAGCCAATTATTAAATGAATTTTTTTCATAATTTTTTTAACTTTACTAAATATTGTTCTTCGTTTTGATATAAAAGTTCAACTTCAAATCCGACTTTTTCGGCTGTTTTTTTCATATTTTCAAAATCGACAAAAAGCCATTGGAACCATTCGCCAATTTCGCCTTTGTATTCCATTTGGTAATCAAAATCACCGTAATAAGCAGCGTTTAAATCAAGCCAAATACTGCCGTCTTCTTCCTCGTAAAGATAGCGAATGTCAGAAGAATCGACAATCACACAACCGTTTTCGTTTAAAAGTTGATATGCTTTTAGCAAGGTATTTTCCAAATTAGCAAGCGTTCCTGCAATTCCAATACCATTCATGAGCATTAAAATCGTGTCGTATTTTTCGGCTTGTAAATCAAAAAAATTAATCATTTGTGCGGAAATACCGTTGTTTTTTAGATGCTCAACTGCCAATTCCGAAATATCAATGGCGTGAATGTCAAATCCTTTTTCGCTTAAATAAAGTGCGTGTGCGCCTGCTCCAGCACCAACGTCTAAAATTTTTCCTTGGCAATGTGTCAAGGCAATTTTTTCAATTTCGGGAAAATCCGCATATTTTCTAAAAAGATAAGGAACAGGAATTACATCGTCTTCGCAAAGTTTGGAATGAACGACAATTTCCGCCTTTTTATCAGGCTTTTGTAAATACGCTTGAATGGCTTTTCCTAACGGGTCTTTCATGGATTAATAATCGTATTCGTCGTAATTGCCATAATCATCTTCGTCGTAGCCGTCTTCAAAATCGTTGTCAAACTCATCTTCAAATTCGTCTTCGTAGCTATCGTCATCGCCAAATTCATCGTCCAAATCCATCATTTTGGAATCTTCGGGCGGTGCAATTCCCACAGCTAAAGCAACTTTGGGTTGCGCAACCGGTTCTTTTACAAGTTCGATTAATTCAATTAGGAAAATCCACATACGCATAAAATCGTGGACTAAAATCAATTTTTGGTCAGCCTCCTTGATGAAATCCGATAGTTTTTGCTCCGACATAATCGCCGTAGGTTCGGCAACTTCGTCATCATAAGACATATCCATGAGCGTAATTTCAAAACCTTTGTCCCAATTATCATTCGACATATAAAACGATGCCATTTGATTGCCTTCAAAATTGAATGATGCAATGACAGCATTGTAAAATGTTTCAAACGTATCTTCCTTATTAATAACAATATCACGAAAAATTTCCTCGTTTTTTTCGCTATCTAAAAGCACTCTAAATTTATATGCACTCATGTTCTGTTTTTTTAAGTTGTCGAATTTACATTTTTTTTGGTTTCAAACCAATATTGTGGGCAATTTTAAGCATATATTCGTAAGCGGCGTTGTATTCGTTAGGAATTTCGCCCTCCAAAATCGCTTCTTTAATTTGACTTTTGATGTTTCCAATTTCGTTACACGGAGATAAATCAAAGGTTTCCATAATGATTTGCCCCGAAATAGGCGGTTGAAAATTACGTACATGGTCTTTTTCTTCGACCTGTTTCAATTTTTCTTTGACCAATTCAAAATTATTGCGAAAACGCTTCACTTTCATTTCATTTTTAGACGTAATATCTGCGTTACACAAGGTCATTAAATCGTCAATGTCTTCGCCAGCTTCAAATAATAAACGTCTTACAGCAGAGTCTGTTACGCTTCCTTTGACCAAAGCAATTGGGCGTAAATGTAAGCGAACTAACTTTTGAACATAGCGCATTTTGTCGCCCAAAGGCAAACGTAATTTTTTAAATATTGCACTTGTCATGCGTGCGCCAACTTCTTCGTGATTGTGAAACGTCCACCCGATTTTTTGATTAAAACGCTTGGTTTTTGGCTTGCCGATGTCGTGTAAAATCGCTGCCCAACGCAGGTATAAATCATCAGTATTTTCAGCGATGTTGTCCAGCACTTCGAGCGTGTGATAGAAATTATCTTTGTGAGATTTTCCCTCAATCGTTTCCGTTCCGTACAATTTTACCATTTCGGGAAAGAATTGTTCTAACAACTTGGTTTTAAAGAGGTAATCAAATCCTTTGGACGGTTTTTTAGCTAAAATTATCTTGTTGAGTTCTTCGGTAATACGTTCCTGTGAAATAATCGACAGACGTTCGGCGTTACGCAAAATTGCTTCCAAACTTGTTTTTTCAATCGAAAAATTCAATTGTGTTGAAAAACGAATGGCACGCATCATGCGTAAAGGGTCGTCTGAATAGGTTTTGTCAGGGTCGAGTGGTGTGCGGATAATTCCTTTTTCCAAATCGTCCAAACCACCGAAAGGGTCAACTAATTCGCCAAAATTTTCGTCCATTAAACTCAACGCCAAAGCATTAATTGTAAAATCACGGCGCAGTTGGTCGTCTTTAATTGTACCATTTTCGACAGCAGGTTTGCGAGAATCTTCCGAATAGGATTCTTTGCGTGCGCCAACAAATTCCACGTCAATATCTTTGTAACGAAAATGTGCCGTTCCGAAAGTTTTGAAATACGAAACTTTTTGAACTTTCAGGCGTTCGGCTACTAATCGAGCAAATTCCAATCCGTCGCCAACGACTACAATATCAATATCTTTGGACGGTCGTTGCAAGAAAATATCACGTACAAAACCACCAATCACATACGTTTGAAAGTGATGTTCCGTAGCGACCAATCGGGCTACTTTAAAAATAGGATGTGTAAGTTTTTCTGCTAAATTCATTTTGATATGGACGTGCAAAGATAGTGTTTTTGGACGGAAGAAATTTTATACGTTCTTAAAATATACGTCTAAAGTGAAACCGAATTGCGATATCCAATTTCAATCGCCTCTAAATTTTGGATTATACCTTTGTCTATTTCAAAGCGCAATAATGTTTTTACCTTGTGAAAACCTTTGTTTCCACACGCTCCAGGGTTTAGCCAGAGTAAATTTAAGTGCGCATCTTTTTGAACCAATAAGATATGCGAATGTCCACAAATAAAGATTTGCGGTTGGTGCGTTTTGATGAGGTGATAAGCGTTTTTTGCATATTTGTTTGGTCGCCCAGCAATGTGTGTGATTAAAACTTTCAGACCTTCACAGTCAAAGAGATTAAATAAAGGCAATTCATTTCTGATTTCTTGCGTATCAATATTGCCGTAAACACCTCGTAAAGGCTTGAAATTTCGCAACTTATGGAGGGCGGAAATGTCACCTACATCACCTGCGTGCCAAATTTCATCGACATCTTTAAAATGATGAAAAATTTTCTCATCAATATCCCCATGCGTATCCGAAAGTAAGCCTATTTTTTTCACAGGGCAAACTTAGTTTTTTAGCTTTAAATTTCACGAATTTCGATAAAATTATTTAAAATATTCGTTCAAATAAACTATTTGTTCATTTTGAGTTAAAAAAAATATAGTTAACTTTGCACGGTAATAATAAAATGATTAATATTACTCATTATTTGCAATAGACACAGTTTTATGAGATTAAAATTACGTAAATATTTTGTTATTGGTTGTGTTGCGTTAGCGTTTAACACGTCCAAAAATGTATATGCGCAAGATGTGCACTTTTCGCAAGCGTACTATTCGCCATTAAATCTAAATCCTGCGTTGGTCGGGATTGATAACTCCATTACGGCTATTGCTAATTTCAGGACACAATGGAAAGCCGTTGCGACACCTTATAATACAATTGGTTTCTCTGTCGATGGACGTTTGAATGAGAATAAACGTGATAAAAAAGGAATTTTTGCGATGGGACTTAATTTTTACAACGACCAATCGGGCGATGTGAGAATTTCGACAACAACAGCGAGTGTGAATTTTGGTTATCACTTGATTATCAACAATAAGAACACGATTGGAGCGGCTATTTACGGTGGTTTTGGTAATCGTTTTATTAATACCGCAGCTGGTAAGTGGGGTAGTCAATTTAACGGATTGGTGTACGATGCATCTTTGCCAACAAACGAATACTTTATGACCGACCGTTTTTCATACATGGACGTTGGTGTAGGTGTGGTTTACCGCTATCGTTCGAGCGAATCCTATATGAGCAAAAATGACGGAAAGCAATTTACTGCGGGCTTTTCTGTTTACCATTTGAATAAACCAAATTTCTCGTTTATTAATACCAATGATGATAAATTATATATGCGTTTTTCAGCATTTGCAAATGCGATGATTGGTTTTGATAACTCTAACGTTTCATTGATGCCAGCGATTTATTTCCAAAAACAAGGACCGTCTAACGAGATTTTATTCGGAACGTATGGACGTTACGCATTCCAGAATTTGTCTTCGATTACAGGTTTTAACAAAGGTATTTTACTTTCATTAGGTTTGTTTTACAGAGCCATGGACGCAATGGTTGTTAAGATGATGTTTGAATGGAATGACTTCACACTTGGTGTATCTTATGATGTGAATATGTCAACATTAACACCTGCATCAAATGCACGTGGAGGTATGGAATTTTTCTTAAAATATGGTTTGACCAAAGGTTATGCTGGTAGAGCATCGAAGGTTGGTAAGCGTTCTAAGATTTAAAATTTATAGAGCTGATATAAAAAAAGAGGTTTGAAAAAACCTCTTTTTTTGTTTTATAATAAATCCACTAAACTTTCTAAAGCAATCCCTCTAGAGCCTTTCAATAGAATTAAATAATTAGCTATGGAATGTTCGTTTAAATAAGTTCGAAGTGTTTCTTTGTCTTTGAAAAAGTTGTTTTCTTGTTGTGCATGTGTTGCAAAGTAATTCCCAACAAAAAACGTTTTGATATGTGTGTCTTGCGCTAATTTGACGATGTTTTTATGTTCTTCAAATGTTTCATCGCCAAGTTCAAACATATCGCCTAATATCATTAACTTGTTGGAATGTTCAATTTTGTTAAAACTATTAATCGCCGATTTCATACTTGACGGATTAGCGTTGTATGCATCCATGATGAGTTCGTTTTTAGCTGTCTTGACTAATTGAGAACGGTTATTTTCATTGCGATAATCTCGTATAGCCGTATTTATTTTTTCGGGGTCAACTTTAAAATGTGTTGCGATTGTAATAGCTGCTAATAAATTGTAAAAGTTATATTCGCCAATAATTTGCGTTTCAAGTTCGGGGCTTTCATAGTCTTGATTTTTCCATTTCAAGTGAATGAAAGGTGTGAGTTTTACCAATTTCCCTGTAATGTATAAATCTTGTTTTTCTGCTGCTGAATAAAACAAATACTTGACGCTTGTGGGTAAGTTTTTACACAATATCTCATCGTCACTATTGACAAACAGTAAACCATTATTTTGTTGCACGGCACGGTACAATGCTGTTTTTGTTTGAATGACACCATCTATGTTTTTAAAACCTAAAAGATGTGCTTTACCGATGTTACTGATAATACCGTAATTTGGTTCGGCAATTTCACACAATTCTTGAATATCATTTGGGTGGTTTGCTCCCATTTCGATAATAGCAATCTGATGTTCTTTTTTGAGTTTGAGTAAGGTTAATGGACCACCTATATGGTTATTTAAA
>DAOMPZ010000016.1:20810-25732 GCA_035445045.1 Crocinitomicaceae bacterium
TCCCTTTTGTGTATAATACATGATATGTTTGCGAGAGTAGGTGAGCGGTCAATTCTTTTGTTGTTGTCTTTCCATTACTACCTGTAATTCCGATAATAGGAATGTTAAATTGCTTTCTATGATGATTAGCAAGTTGTTGTAATGTGGTTAAGCAATCGTTTACAAGAACTGTCTTTTCATTAATTAAAAAAGCCTCCTCATCAATAAGCACATATTTTGCGCCTTTGGAAATAGCCTCTTGTGCAAACTTATTACCATTAAAATTTTCTCCCTTTAGACAAACAAATAAGTTGTCGTTCGCTATTGTTCGGGTATCGGTTGACACACCGCTACATTCCAAAAATAAATTGTATATTTTTTCCATAAAAAAACCCACTTTTAAAGTGGGTTTAAATTTAACTATTAAATTTTATTTTTTACTCTTTTTACCGTAGTAATTCATTCCTGTAGGACTTCCGACTCTATCCATCGCACATCGGAAACCGAGTGTTGATGAAGATTGTCGTTCGTCTAAAAATCTTCTATTTGAACCGACAATCCAATAAGATCTGTCTTTCCAAGAACCACCTTTGTAAACTCTTGTTCTATCAGAGATTAAGGTTGTTGGCCAAGATGCAGAAGCATCACCTTTAAATGGTGCCCCGTCAAGGTAGTAAGATTCAAATTGATTTTGATACATGATTAAGTTCGGGTCTCTTACACCATCGCTGATTTGTTGTTTAACATTATCATCTGCATAATATATTGAAGATTCCAAGTCACCATCCAAATAATCAATATAATCTGATTTTCTGTAATTCAAGCGTCCGATGTTTTCTTCTTCAACAACGTTGCGGTATTTTAATTTACCTGGTGTGTTGATGATAAACGATGCAAATCCTTGTCTTAAAATCGTGATGATTTCATAGTCATACTCGTAATCGATACCTTCTCTCAACGCATCTTGAAACAATCCGTCAACAACTTCACTTTGAATTAACTCTGATGCCTCTAAGAAGAATTTGTCATTTTGTAAAGCAACTGCTGAATCTAACCAAACATTTAATTGCGATAACAAATCTAGTTCAACGGTATCTTTTGCCAATTCTTTTGCGTTACCAGAAACAGTCGAGTCTTTTGATGCTTTCAACTTTGTATTTCTTGACGTGTAAACTGGGTCTGGAGAAGTTCCTTTAATTTGTCTTTCACCATTTCTTGACTCAATTTGTTTTTTGATACCTGTCGGTAATAACGTATCTGTCAAATTGTGTTGTTGTGCAGAGATACGTTGGTAACGAACTCTCTCAAATTCATTCACATATTCTTTCAAACCATGTACATCATACATAACTTTGTCAGTTTTCGCATCAATTTCGCCTGCGTTGTTCAATTGCTTTGTTTTGAAAACGCTACCTCTGAATGGTCTAAATTCATCAAAATCCTCAGAAGATAAAGGTCTGTAAACGTCTAATACCCATTCTGAAACGTTTCCTGCCATGTTGTATAAACCGTAATCGTTTGGCCAATATGCTGTAACAGGAGCAGTAACATCTGCGCCATCGTTCAAGTGACCTGCAACACCCATGTAGTCGCCACGTCCTCTAACGAAGTTTGCACGAATATCTCCTTGCGCTTTGCCTTCGTCCATACGAACCCAGTGACCATTCCAAGGGTATAATTTTCTTTCACGAATTACTTCTGAATTAGGGTCTAAGTTTCCGATTAAACCATACGATGCAAATTCCCACTCAGCTTCAGTAGGCAGGCGGTATCGTGGTAATAAGATACCATCTTCCATACGTACAATTCTTTTTCCAAGTGATTTTCCTGTCGCTCTTGACGGATTTAAGTCTTGTAAGTTACGCACTGTTCCGTCTTTTCCTTCTTCCGCTCCGTATTGACCTGCCAAATAAGCTTCTGTATCAAAAACGTCTGCATCGGATTGACCTAAATTAGGTTGCATAATTCCTTCACGAATTAAGATATACTCATTAACACGGTCTGTGCGCCATTTACAAAAATCGTTTACTTGTAGCCAAGATACACCTACAACAGGATAATCTCTGTAAGCAGGGTGTCTGAAATAATAGTCAACATATTTTTCGTTAAATCCTAAAGGCGACCTCCAACATAATGTATCGGGAAGTGCATTTTTATAAACCATTGGATATGTTTCGCCATAGACACGTTGTGTCCAATACAAATATTCCAACCAATGGAAATTGGTAACTTCCGTTTGATCCATGTAAAATGAAGATACAGTTACACGAGCAGGACGGTTGTTATTGTCAAACATAACATCTTGCTCACTTCTACCCATGGTAAAAGTACCACCTTCAACCAAAACCAAACCAGGTCCTGTCTCTTGGTCTAAAAATGGGAATTTTTGAAATCCGCCGTTATTTGGATTGTTGTATTCCCAACCTGTTGACGAAGAATATTCTCTACCACAAGAGAATATTAATGTCGCCAAAGCTACAAACGAAATATACTTTAAAACTTTCATATTGTTTATTTGATTTTTCAAAATTACTATATTATAACGTATTTTCTACTTATTAGTTACATTTTTTTTCTTAGAAAGACGGACATGAAATTGTTCTCCACTGTTTTGCTTTCGTTTTACAAGGTATGGTGTAACCTAATGAAACCTCGTGTGAACCACCTGAACTATTATTGTTTAAGCGAGAAACGGTAACGTCATAACTATATCCTAATCGGAACGAACCTGTATTAATTCCAAAGGTTAAGATAAATGCATCTTTATTTCTAAACCATGTACCTGCGGTAAAAATGTTGTATTTTACGTACATACCAACGTTTACTTCCATAAATCCTTGTTGGTACTGAAAAATTACGTTTGGCATCAACGAAACAGGGTTTGCCACTTGCGATTTATTACCCAATTTAATTTCTGCACCTGCGTGCGCAGTGTAACGCATCGGTAATTTTGATTTTACACCTCTAATAATAGATTCGTCAGGCATATTCAAATGATGTACGGATACACCACCAAAAAAGTAGTTGTTGAAAAACAATGCGCCTGCCGATGCATCAAAGAAACCACGGGTCGGCCCTCTCGGAACGTCACCTGTTGCATAGATAAAACCTCTTCTTGGGTCTATCATATCTCCAAAAGTCAACTTATCCCAATCCAAAAACTTTTGATACCAAGCTGCTCTCGCACCAAAAATAATAGATGATTTACGAGAAACTTTCAAGTGATACGAATACATCAATCCTAACATAGACGTATTAATAGTTCCCGAACCTTGTTGGTCATGGGTTGCTATTACACCGATACCACCACTAATTTTTTCAAAGAATTGATCGTACGATAAACTATACGTTACGTAATTCGCTGACAAATTAGGCCACTGATTTCTGTAGTTGGCATTAAACCTAGCGCACCTTGCCGTTCCAGCAAATGCAGGGTTCAAGTAAATTGGATTCGCATAAAACTGCGTAAAAGTTGGGTCTTGTCCGAAAACCTCTTGTACGCAAAACACTACGCTGAGTACAATTAATATTAAGTATTTATTCTTCTTCATCCAGTTTGAAAAAAGCAAATTTATATTAAGTGAAACGAAATTTTAGTGACAATGTTACAAAAAAAAACGCAAACAGCAACTAACTTTTATTTTTTTTGATGTAATAATTTATTTTCTTTGCCGTTAAATCTATTTGATTGTCGATATTTTGTTGTAATTATTCAATGAAAACTATAAAATGATAAAAAGAACCGCAAATTTATTTTTTTTACTTTTTTCAACATTTTTTTTATTTGGACAAGGTAATATTCAAAAACAAGAGATTTTTTGGAAAGCCCCTCACATTTTTAAATATGAAAATAATCCTGTTTCTATTCCAAATTGTACTGCGTGTCAATTGGTAAATGGAATACCATTTTTTTCTAAAAATATAGAACATAATTCCAATGCGATTTTGACATTGAAAGTTGAAAATTTCACAACCGCATCACTTTCGGTAGCCGAAATAAAGTTTTTAGCGCATTATGAGCAGTTTATTCCAAGTACGCCCGATTTTCAACTAAACACAGGTGTCGAAAAAGGCATTCGTAAACATTATTTAGACGGAGTTCCTTTTATTAAACAAAATGGCGTTATCAAAAAAATCACGCAAATTGACTATTCAATTATCGAAACACCTGCACCTTTAAAAAGTAAAAGTTTCGTGACAAGTTCTGTTTTGGGCGATTTTTCTAAAAAATGGTATAAAATTGCCGTTGCAAATGACGGTGTTTATAAAATCGACAAGGCTTTTTTGAGTTCGATAGGTGTTGATGTGAGTCAATTAAATCCGAAACACATTAATATATATGGAAACGCCAGCGGACGATTACCGATAAGAAACAATGCGTATCGCCCCGACGATTTGATAAAAAATGCAATTTTCGTTTCAGGCGAGGCAGATAATTCATTTGACAGCGATGATTACATATTGTTTTATGCATACGGCTCGTCAAAATGGAGTTATAATTCCAATGGTTTGTACCGTAGAGATTTGAATCCTTACACAACGAGTGCATACTATTATATATGTATTGATGCCAACGAACCGCCTTTGCGTATCAGTTCTCAAAACGTAACGCAACAAGAAACAGCGACAGTAACAAGTTATGATTATTCCTTAATTCACGAGCAAGAAACACGCAATTTGTTACAAGCAGGGCAACGTTTTTACGGCGAAGAATTTGATGCGCAGTTGACGCAAGAATTTGGGTTTACAATCCCTAACTACTTGTCGTCAAGTGCTAATCTATACGTTTCGTATGCTATTAAAGGAAAAGGAGGGAATACAATTAAGTATTATAACAACGGCAATTTAATTAGTTCTTTTGGTTTAAATAACGCAGGTGATGAATATTTGCGAAGCGAAAATACGATGTTGTTTACACCCAGTAGCACTTCCAATACGATAAA
>DAOMPZ010000017.1:0-1660 GCA_035445045.1 Crocinitomicaceae bacterium
TTTACGTCCGCCACTTTTTCCCATGCTTGACCGTCACGTGTGCGGTAAATCTCAAAATGATTGACATTGCTTTCGCTTGCGGTTGTCCAAGTGAGTTGAATACCGTTGTTGTTACACGTTCCTGCAAATGCTTTTAGCGTGATTGGTAAAGGACCAAAAGAGGTTGCTGTTGTCAATACAAAATTAGAAAAAGCCGATACGCCGTTTGCTGTGACACTTCCAACACCTGTAGTTAAACCTGTTCCCGAGCCTTGTTGGTCTTCCCACAAACCATTCCAACGTTGCATAGAAAATGTTCCGTTAGGCGAAAGGGTTGTCGTGTTTTCTGCACCTCTGTATGATAAAGTTAAATTGGCAACAACAGGGTTACTTGTCGTGATGGAATACCAACGGTCGATTGTGGTTTCGACACTTGCATCGGGCAAGCTAAGCACAGCCGAATTCATGTTGGTAACACCTGTTGCCCACGGTGTATTTACGTTGGTTGTGGCACGTGTGGAGGCAGAAACAGTACTTGCGCCTGCGCTTGTTTTGTCTAAACCGATTGGAATATAATCGCCACTTGCACCAAAGGGAAATACGTAATTGCCTGCGTTTCCTGTGTTCCAACGAATGATACTTGGATTGGTCGCCATGTTCGTTTCACTAACAACAAAACCGCTTGTGCGGGTAAATGCCGTTGGTGCAGGATTGGTAATTTCTAAAATATGTTGGTTTAAATCCAACGCACGGTCGTTGAGTGCGACTACGCCTGTTGTGGTTGAAATTCCACCTGCTTTGGCATCAATATTTAATGTTTTTGTACCCGACCCCGAAAGCGTTAGATTATAGAACGTTGTAGAATTTGTACCGCCAATACTTTGATTTGCACCATACAATTCAGTTGTAATGCCGTCATTGGAAAAGACGACATTTGTAGCATTATTGACCCAATTTCCTTGAAGTTTTACCGTTCCGTTTCCTGTGCCTACCGAAAGCAAACCACTGTTTTGGTTGGTATAGTTTCCTGTTGCGCCATTTACAACAATGTTTACACTGTTAGACAAAACAATGCGTGCGCCGTTGTTGACCAAACCTTGAGAAAAACCTATACTCAAGACTAAAAGTATAGATAGTGTAAGTATTGTTTTTATCATGGACTTACTTTTATTGCAGAGATAGTAACATTTTGAATGTAAGCTGTTGCACCACCACCCTCAGTACGATAAGTAACAGCAATATTTGTCGAAGCAGTAACTCTAATAAGATTTACTGAACTAAAAGAAGTGTATGCAGTAGCTGTTGATTGATTAGTAGCTGTTGAGATAGTAGAAAATGGAGGGGTTCCGCTTACTGCAAATTGATAATATACGTATTTTAAATTTGTTGAAGTTTTGACCTGTCCTCCAATAGCAACTATGTAGGTTCCAGCTGAAGGAAGAGTTAACGTAGCTTTAGTTTGATTACTTGTACTGGTAGTACTAGATTCTGCTAAACTTTCCGTATAATGTGTACTCGCACCACCACTACTCGGCGTAGTCCATTGTGTATTGTAATCGGTTCCGTTTATTTTTGTAAGCACTTGTCCTGCTGTACCGCCTGTGGGTACACCTTGCCCCGCTGCGCCTGTCGCTCCAGCTGGTCCTGCTGGTCCTTGTGGTCCAGTTGCACCTGTCGCTCC